>NZ_CP084622.1:0-282500 GCF_020422885.1 Mesobacillus sp. S13
TTGGAGAACATTGCAGATCTCTGGAACAACGCTCTCGCTAAAATCGAGAAAAAGATCAGCAAGCCAAGTTTCGACACATGGCTCAAATCAACGAAGGCACACACCTTGCAGGGTGATGTCCTTACGATTACAGCCCCGAATGAGTTTGCCCGTGACTGGCTGGAGGAACGTTATTCCCAGTTAATCAGCGGTATTTTGTATGAGATCACTGGTGAAGAACTTTCTGTAAAATTCATCATTCCCCAAAACCAGAACGAAGAAGATCTCGACATTCCATTGCCGCCTAAGCGAGTAAAGAAGGAAGACGATATTCCGGATTTGCCTGTCAGCATGCTGAATCCAAAATACACATTCGATACTTTTGTCATTGGTTCAGGCAACCGTTTCGCCCATGCTGCATCGCTCGCAGTAGCCGAAGCGCCAGCAAAAGCCTATAACCCGTTATTCATATACGGGGGCGTAGGTCTTGGTAAAACCCACTTGATGCATGCAATCGGTCACTATGTCCAGGATCATAATCCGAATGCGAAAGTGGTTTATTTGTCATCTGAAAAATTCACGAATGAGTTCATCAATTCGATCAGGGATAATAAAGCGGGCGATTTCCGCAATAAATACCGCAATGTCGATGTTCTGCTCATTGATGATATTCAATTTTTGGCTGGAAAAGAACAAACTCAGGAAGAATTCTTTCATACTTTCAATACCTTGCATGAGGAAAGCAAGCAGATTGTCATCTCCAGTGACCGTCCGCCAAAAGAGATACCTACGCTTGAAGACAGGTTAAGATCTCGCTTTGAATGGGGATTGATCACGGATATCACTCCACCAGATCTCGAGACGAGGATTGCGATTCTTCGTAAAAAGGCGAAAGCAGAAGGCCTTGATATTCCGAATGAGGTTATGCTTTATATTGCGAATCAAATCGACTCCAACATCCGTGAATTGGAAGGAGCTTTGATTCGTGTCGTCGCTTATTCTTCACTGATCAATAAGGATATCAATGCGGACCTGGCAGCTGAGGCACTAAAGGATATTATTCCTAGCTCCAAGCCGAAGGTAATTACCATTCTCGACATCCAAAGGGTTGTCGGACAGCATTTCAATGTAAAGCTGGAGGATTTTAAAGCGAAGAAACGGACTAAATCCGTCGCCTTCCCTAGGCAAATCGCTATGTACTTGTCCAGAGAGCTGACTGATTTCTCTCTTCCTAAAATCGGCGAGGAATTCGGAGGCCGTGACCATACAACGGTCATCCATGCACATGAAAAAATATCTAAGATGATTTCCGTTGACGCAAGTCTGCAAAAGCAGCTGAAAGATATAAATGAACAATTAAGGGTTTAGGAAAGTGTGAATAACTCTCCATTGGTTACGCACAGTCTGTCCACATGTGGATAGGCTGTGTTTCCTTTGAAGAAACCTACTTATCCACAAATCCACAGGCCCTACTAGTACTTCTACTATTTTTTTAAAACATATTAGTATATGCAATAAGAAAAAAATTATTCCTAAACGGAGGCTAAAAAATGAGATTTATTATCCAGCGTGATTCATTGCTTCAAAGCGTTCAGGACGTAATGAAGGCAGTGACAAGCAGAACAACAATTCCTATTTTGACAGGTATTAAGATTGTTGCGAATGAAGAGGGAGTAACTCTTACAGGCAGCGATTCTGATATCTCCATCGAATCTTTCATTCCTAAAGAAGAAGCTGGGGATGAAATCGTTGAAATCAAACAGCCAGGTTCCATTGTTTTGCAGGCGCGTTTCTTTAGTGAAATCGTTAAAAAGCTTCCTACAGACTCAGTAGAAATCGAAGTCCATAACAATCTGCAAACGGTTATCCGTTCTGGTAGATCAGAATTCAACCTGAATGGCCTGGATGCTGAAGAATATCCGCATCTTCCGCAAATTTCAGAAGAACATGTATTCAAAATTCCTACAGACCTATTAAAAGGCCTTATTCGCCAGACTGTCTTTTCAGTGTCCACCTCAGAAACACGCCCCATCTTGACAGGTGTAAACTGGAAGGTCGAAAACAATGAGTTAATCTGTATTGCAACAGATAGCCACAGACTTGCGTTGAGGAAAGCGAAGCTCGAAGCAGAGAACACTGGCAGCTACAATGTAGTCATCCCTGGTAAAAGTTTGACAGAATTGAGCAAAATTCTTGATGACAGTTCAGAATCAGTGGATATCGTCATTACCGAAAACCAGGTATTGTTTAAAGCAAAGCATTTACTGTTTTTCTCAAGACTGTTGGAAGGAAATTATCCTGACACAGGCCGTTTGATTCCGACTGAGAGCAAAACAGATGTAGTCGTAAACACGAAGGAATTCCTTCATGCGATCGATCGTGCATCCCTGCTTGCCAGAGAAGGAAGAAACAACGTCGTTAAGTTCTCCACAATCGAAGGCGGCGCAATCGAGGTTTCATCCAACACACCGGAAATCGGGACAGTTGTCGAAGAAATCCAAAGCCAATCCATCGATGGCGAGGACCTGAAAATTTCATTCAGCGCGAAGTATATGATGGATGCCCTAAAAGCACTGGAAGGGACAGAAATCCAAATCAGCTTTACAGGCGCAATGAGACCATTCGTCATTAGACCGCTCCACGACGATTCCATCCTGCAGCTAATCCTGCCGGTTAGGACGTACTAAGATGATTTATTGCCACCAGTTCTACGCTGGTGGCTTTTTACTTATAAGTTGAAAATGTATACTAATTGGATTGTAGCGGAAGGCACGAAGACTCCTCGAAAATGCTAACGCATTTCCTGCGTGCGTGGGCACGTTCTGGGAAGCTATTCAAAGTCCTGCGGGATCAGCTGGACAGGTGAGACCCCACAGGAGCTTGCTCCGAGGAGGCTCACCGCCAGCCCCGCGGAAAGCGAAGTGCCTGGAGCGAAAATCCAACTCAATATAAGAAAATTTGTTTCTATGGAAAAAATTTAGTAAAATAAAGTATTAAGTCCTTTTGGAAGAAAAGGGTGTGAGAAACGTGAATGAGGAAATAAAAATTGATACGGAATATATCACGCTTGGCCAATTCCTGAAACTTGCCGATGTAATTCAATCAGGCGGAATGGCGAAGTGGTTTTTAAGTGAACATGATGTTTTTATCAATGGTGAACAAGACCAGCGAAGAGGAAGGAAGCTTCGTTCCGGAGATCAGGTATCAATTCCTGGTTTTGGCGAGTTCAGCATAACGCAATAACCCAGAGGATGAACTGTTCATGTATATAGAGGAACTGCAATTAAGGAATTATCGCAATTACCAGGGGTTAGAGGCAACATTTGAAAACAAGGTCAATGTCATCCTTGGTGAAAATGCCCAGGGGAAAACGAATGTCATGGAGTCCATCTATGTGCTTGCGATGGCAAAATCACATCGGACCTCCAATGATAAAGATTTAATTCGCTGGGACGAGGAATATGCTAAAATAGAGGGACGGATTAAAAAAAGTAATGGATCATTGCCAATGCAGCTTGTCATTTCAAAAAAGGGCAAGAAGGCTAAAGTCAATCATCTTGAACAGAGGAAGCTAAGCCAATATGTCGGCAATATGAATGTCGTCATGTTTGCCCCTGAGGATCTTAACCTTGTGAAAGGGAGCCCTCAGGTAAGAAGAAGATTTGTCGATATGGAGATAGGGCAGGTATCGGCGGTTTATCTGCATGATATCAGCCAGTACAATAAAATTCTCCAGCAAAGGAATCATTATCTGAAACAGCTTCAGATCAAAAAGGCATCAGACCATACCATGCTCGATATCCTGACCGAACAATTTATCCAGGCGGCTGCCAGGATCATTGTGAAGCGATTCGAATTTCTCCATTTGCTCGAACAGTGGGCATTGCCGATCCATCAGGGAATATCCAGAGGGCTGGAGAACTTAAAAATAGTCTATAAACCTTCAGCAGAGGTATCAGAAGATGATGATTTGTCGAAAATGATAGCAGTGTATGAAGAAAAATTTGCTAAAATAAAGACAAGAGAGATTGACCGGGGGACCACCATGTTTGGGCCGCACCGGGATGATCTGCAATTTTTCGTGAATGGCCGTGATGTCCAGACATTCGGATCACAAGGTCAGCAGCGGACAACAGCACTGTCGGTAAAATTGGCAGAAATTGAATTGATCAATTCAGAGATTGGTGAGTATCCAATCCTGTTACTTGATGATGTCCTGTCTGAGTTAGATGATTATCGCCAATCCCACTTATTGAATACCATCCAGGGGAAAGTTCAAACCTTCGTCACGACCACTAGTGTGGATGGAATCGACCATCAGACATTAAGAGAAGCGGCCACTTATAAAGTGAAAACCGGAGAAATGACAAGAATCCAATGAGGTGGATTACATGTATTTGCATGTTGGTGAAGAAGTCCTAGTGAGGACAAAAGATATTATTGCGATATTAGACATTGAAAGCGCCAGTTCTTCCCCATTCATGGAGGAATTCATAACGCGCCAAGATCAGGAGATTATCCATTTGGCCAAAGGAACAGTCAAGTCAATCGTGGTAACAGGAAATCATATTTACTATTCCCCATTAGCATCAGGAACATTAAAGAAACGCTCCCAAAAACTATCCGTTCAGGAATTTTAATAGATCAGCGTATTCGCAAAAAATGTCGAAAAACAACGATATATGCGAAAATAGCAAATAGATAAGTTTTAAAAAGTTGAGTGAAAATGAAAGTGTAGGTGATCGATATGGCTACGGAAGAACAATCCATGCAAGGACAAGCGTATGATGAAAATCAGATACAAGTTCTTGAGGGCCTGGAGGCTGTACGCAAACGTCCAGGGATGTATATCGGATCAACGAGTGGAAAAGGCTTGCACCATCTTGTATGGGAAATCGTTGATAATAGTATAGATGAAGCACTTGCCGGCTACTGTGACGAAATTAATGTCATTATCGAAGAAGACAACAGTATCACTGTTCAGGATAATGGCCGCGGAATCCCGGTTGGTATCCATGAAAAGATGGGAAGGCCAGCGGTTGAGGTCATCATGACAGTACTTCATGCAGGCGGAAAGTTTGGCGGCGGAGGCTATAAGGTTTCCGGAGGTCTGCATGGGGTTGGTGCATCTGTTGTTAATGCCCTGTCAACGTATCTTGAAGTATTCGTCCACCGTGATGGGAAAGTCCATTACCAAAAATTCGAACGTGGCGCTGTCGGAGATCCGTTAAAAGTGATTGGTGAAACCGACCGGACGGGAACGACTGTCCACTTTAAGCCTGACGGAGAAATTTTCACCGAGACATTGGAATATGATTACGATACACTCGCAAATCGCCTTCGTGAGCTTGCCTTCCTGAACAGAGCAATCAAGATCACGATCGAAGATAAGCGTGGAGAAGGAAAAAAGAATGAGTATTATTACGAGGGCGGAATTAAATCCTATGTGGAGCATTTAAACCGTACGAGAGAAGTCCTTCACGAAGAACCAATTTATATTGAGGGTGAAAAAGAAGGCATTACGATTGAGGTGGCTCTTCAATATAACGACAGCTATACAGGCAACATCTATTCATTCGCTAACAATATCCATACCTATGAAGGTGGTACACACGAATTTGGCTTTAAAACAGCTTTGACGCGTGTGATTAATGATTATGCCCGTAAGCACGGGATCTTCAAGGAAAGTGATTCAAATCTCTCGGGAGATGACGTTCGTGAAGGTTTGACGGCAATCGTGTCAATTAAGCATCCAGATCCACAGTTCGAAGGCCAAACGAAAACAAAGCTCGGAAATTCCGAGGTCCGTACGGTAACTGATACACTGTTTTCCGACCACTTTGAAAAATTCATGCTCGAAAATCCTAATGTCGCGAGAAAGATTGTCGACAAAGGACTCATGGCAGCAAGAGCAAGACTTGCGGCGAAAAAGGCGCGTGAGCTGACTAGAAGGAAGAGTGCACTTGAGATTTCAAGCTTGCCGGGCAAACTGGCTGACTGTTCTTCAAAGGACCCGGCCATCAGTGAAATATATGTCGTTGAGGGTGACTCTGCGGGCGGATCTGCCAAGCAGGGCCGTGACCGCCACTTCCAGGCGATCCTGCCATTACGCGGTAAAATCCTGAATGTTGAAAAATCACGTCTGGATAAAATTTTATCCAATAACGAGGTAAGAGCGATCATAACTGCGATTGGTACAGGAATCGGTGAAGACTTCGACCTTGCAAAAGCCCGTTACCAGAAAATCGTCATCATGACCGATGCCGATGTCGACGGCGCCCATATCCGTACTTTATTATTGACGTTCTTCTACCGATATATGAGAAAGATTCTAGAAGCAGGATACATTTATATTGCCCAGCCGCCTTTATACAAAATCCAGCAGGGCAAAAAAATCGAGTATGCTTATAACGACAAGCAGCTCGAACAAATCCTCGCGGAGCTTCCACAGCAGCCGAAGCCAGGCATCCAGCGCTATAAGGGTCTAGGTGAGATGAATCCTGAGCAGCTTTGGGAAACAACGATGAACCCTGAAACAAGGACACTGCTCCAGGTTAGCCTTGAAGATGCAATCGAATCGGATGAAACCTTTGAAATCCTGATGGGGGATAAGGTTGAACCTCGACGTAATTTCATCGAAGAGAATGCGCAGTATGTTAAGAACCTGGATATTTAATAATATATGCTCAGGATAGAAGGTTTTGCCTCTATCCTGCTTTTTCTGAAATGGCCAAGGGGCTGCGCAGAGCGCCTCGCCCCGGTATGGCCGTGCTGAACAGAGTTCCTAAAGGAGGTCTCTCTTAAATGGCTGAAACACCAAATCCACGTGTAAAAGAGATTAATATTAGCCAGGAAATGCGTTCATCCTTCCTGGATTACGCCATGAGTGTTATCGTGGCACGTGCGTTACCGGATGTCCGTGACGGCTTGAAGCCGGTACATAGAAGGATCCTATACGCGATGCATGACCTTGGCATGCATTCAGACAAGGCCTATAAAAAATCGGCGAGGATCGTCGGTGAAGTTATCGGTAAGTATCACCCGCACGGTGACTCTGCTGTTTACGACACAATGGTTCGTATGGCACAGGATTTTAACTACCGCTATATGCTTGTTGATGGACATGGAAACTTCGGTTCTGTCGATGGCGACGCTGCAGCTGCCATGCGTTATACAGAAGCACGTATGTCGAAAATTTCGATGGAGCTTCTGCGTGACATCAATAAAGATACAATTGACTATCAGGATAACTATGACGGTTCTGAAAGAGAACCGATTGTCATGCCTTCAAGGTTTCCAAACCTACTTGTCAACGGTACTTCCGGTATCGCGGTCGGTATGGCGACGAATATTCCTCCCCACCAGCTTGGCGAGGTTATAGATGGCGTATTAGCTATCAGTAAGGACCCAGACATGACCATCATGGAATTGATGGAAATCATCACAGGACCTGACTTCCCTACTGCTGGATTGATCTTGGGCCGCAGCGGCATTCGCAAAGCTTATGAGACTGGCCGCGGGTCGATTACCTTGCGAGCGAAGGTAGAAATTGAACAGAAATCAAATGGCAAGGAAGTCATTATCGTCAGGGAACTTCCTTACCAAGTGAATAAGGCTAAGCTCATCGAGAAAATCGCTGAATTGGTCCGCGACAAGAAGCTTGATGGCATCACTGACCTGCGGGATGAATCTGACCGTAAGGGTATGAGGATCGTCATTGAAGTTCGCAAGGATGCAAATGCAAATGTCCTTTTAAATAATTTATATAAGCAAACGGCATTGCAGACAAGCTTCGGTATCAACCTTCTGGCATTAGTCGATGGCCAGCCGAAGGTCCTTAACCTCAAACAATGTCTAACCTACTACCTTGACCATCAGGTAGTCGTCATTAGACGCCGTACAGAGTTTGAGCTTAAGAAGGCAGAAGCTCGTGCCCATATTCTCGAAGGACTGCGAATTGCTCTTGATAACCTTGATGCCGTCATCAGCCTGATCAGAAGCTCACGTACAACGGATATCGCACGAGAAGGATTGATGACACAATTCAAGCTATCTGAAAAGCAAGCACAGGCTATCCTTGATATGCGTCTGCAGAGGCTTACAGGCTTGGAGCGCGAAAAGATCGAAGAGGAATTCCAAAACCTTATGCAGCTGATCGCAGAATTAAAAGCGATTCTTGCTGATAATGAAAAAGTTCTGGAAATCATTCGTGAAGAGCTAACTGAAATCAAAGAACGTTTTAACGATGAGCGCCGTACTGAAATCGTTTCAGGTGGTTTGGAAATGATTGAGGATGAAGACTTGATTCCTCGTGAAAACATCGTTATCACCCTGACACACAACGGCTACGTTAAACGCCTGCCTGTATCTACATACAGAGCACAGCGTCGCGGCGGCCGTGGCATACAGGGTATGGGAACGAATGAAGATGATTTCGTTGAACATTTGATCACCACTTCAACGCACGATACCATCCTGTTCTTCACAAACAAAGGGAAGGTATATCGTTCGAAGGGTTACGAAATCCCTGAATTCAGCCGTACCGCGAAGGGAATTCCAATCATCAATCTATTGGAAATCGAAAAGGGCGAATGGGTCAACGCCATTATTCCTGTATCGGAATTTGTGGATGACTGGTCCCTCTTCTTCACAACGAAAGAAGGGATTTCAAAACGTTCACCACTTTCTTCATTTGCGAATATCCGCAACAATGGACTGATTGCCTTGAACCTGCGTGAAGGAGATGAGTTGATCTCTGTCCGCCTGACAGACGGCAGCAAAGAAATGATCATCGGCACGAAGAATGGCTTATTGATCCGTTTCCCTGAAACCGATGTCCGCTCTATGGGCCGTACTGCCACTGGAGTAAAGGGAATCACGCTTTCTGATGACGATGAAGTTGTCGGAATGGAAGTTCTTGAAGAAAGTGCCGAAATTCTTGTTGTTACGAAGAACGGGTACGGCAAAAGAACACCTTCCGAAGAATACAGAAGACAAGGACGCGGCGGTAAAGGAATCAAGACATGTAACATCACCGATAAAAACGGCGACCTTGTGACGATGAAAGTTGTCACTGGTGAAGAAGACCTCATGCTGATTACTACAGGCGGTGTTTTGATCCGTATTCCTGTAAGCTCTATCTCCATGACAGGACGTAACACGCAAGGGGTAAAATTAATCAGCCTTAACAAAGCAGAAAATGAATATGTTGCGACAGTGGCTAAGGTCGATAAAGAAGAAGAAAAGCCAGAAGACTTCGAACTGGATGAGAATGCAGAGGCTACAGTTGATTCTGAAGAAGCAATTAGTGGGAATGCAGAAGCACCAGTTGATCCTGAAGAAATAGGCAGTGAAGATGTAGCGCCAGCTGAAGAGGATGAAGAATAAACTTTTTGAGAGGAACACAAAAATGTGTTCCTCTTTTTTGGCAAAATAAAGTAAAATAAATTGTAAGAAAATTAAAATTCTGGGGTGGATAGCCTTGCGCGTATTAACAGACAACCTCAAAGAGGGCTGTATCCTTGCTGAAGATGTTCTAAGTAAAACAAATAGACCCATCATGAACAAAAAAACAGTTTTGTCAGAATACCTAATAGATATTTTAAATGTTTTCCTGATAAAAGAAGTGGATGTTGAGAAAACAATGGTTAATGGATTGCCTTTTCAGGGACCATCATTAGGCAGCGATAAAAAAGCGGGCTTGAATTCCATTGAAGGCGGAGAAGCTTTTATCGACTTGTTCTTACAGGCCAAGCAGAGCTTCAAGAAAGAATTTATCTCCTGGCAATCAGGCATGCAGATAGATATTGCTAAACTAAGAACAATCATTGTCCCACTGATCGAGCAGGCAGAGATGACTTCTTCGGATATATTCAATCTTCATCATTATTCGACCAAGACTGAGTACATATACGATCATCCACTGGCTGTAGGAATTATCAGTGCCTTCATCGCAAAAAAGCTGAATTACAGCAAAGGGGATACCACACAAATCGCACTTGCAGGCATTTTATCCGATTGCGGGATGGCAAAAATAAGTCCTACTCTATTAAATAAAAATACAACCTTAACAGTAGATGAATTTGAAGAGATTAAAAAACATCCTACATATAGCTATCAGATGGTAAAAAACAGTCCCTTGCTTAAGGACGGTACGAAAGTTGCTATTCTTCAACATCATGAAAGAATGGATGGCAGCGGCTATCCATTTGGCGAAAAGGCTAACAGGATTCACCCTTTTGCAAAAATCCTTGCCGTAGCCGATTCTTTCCATGCGATGACTTCAGAAAGGATTTATAAGCCTAAACACTCTCCATTTAAAGTGCTAGAGATGATCAATGAAGAGCTATTTGGGGAGTTTGATATTACCGCCTTGAAAGCATTGAGTTCTGCAATTATGAATTTTTCAGTTGGCACTAAGATTCGCCTTTCTGATGGACAGGCAGCTGAAATCATCTTTGTGGAAGAAAAGAATCCAGCAAGGCCAATGGTTAAATTACTGGAGACAGATCAGATTCTTGCACTGGAAAAGAATAGATACCTGCATATTGAGGAGTTCATTAAGTAGCTGGCTTTTTACAAGCTGGCTTTTTGTTTTTCTCTTAATATTTCATGGCAATCCTGGGTACACTCGAAAATTTTAATAAAGTTGTTTAAAAGTATTGCATTCAAATAAATTGACTGATATAATCTTCAAAGTCAGTAACGAGACAATAACATCAATTCAATAGTTTTTGAAAAAAGTTATTGACTTATACAGCTACTAAGTGTTATATTATTAAAGTCGCTTCTGAGCGGCGCAGCAAGAAATTGCTCTTTGAAAACTAAACAAACAAGCGTCAACAAACAATAAATTTTCATGGCTTCTATTATAGAAGAACATGAGCCAACGTTTTAACTTTATGAGCTAACTCATAACTCTTTCTTGGAGAGTTTGATCCTGGCTCAGGACGAACGCTGGCGGCGTGCCTAATACATGCAAGTCGAGCGGATCTTCATTAGCTTGCTTTTGAAGATCAGCGGCGGACGGGTGAGTAACACGTGGGCAACCTGCCTGTAAGACTGGGATAACTTCGGGAAACCGGAGCTAATACCGGATAATCCTTTCCCTCACATGAGGGAAAGCTGAAAGACGGTTTCGGCTGTCACTTACAGATGGGCCCGCGGCGCATTAGCTAGTTGGTGAGGTAACGGCTCACCAAGGCAACGATGCGTAGCCGACCTGAGAGGGTGATCGGCCACACTGGGACTGAGACACGGCCCAGACTCCTACGGGAGGCAGCAGTAGGGAATCTTCCGCAATGGACGAAAGTCTGACGGAGCAACGCCGCGTGAGCGATGAAGGCCTTCGGGTCGTAAAGCTCTGTTGTCAGGGAAGAACAAGTACCGGAGTAACTGCCGGTACCTTGACGGTACCTGACCAGAAAGCCACGGCTAACTACGTGCCAGCAGCCGCGGTAATACGTAGGTGGCAAGCGTTGTCCGGAATTATTGGGCGTAAAGCGCGCGCAGGCGGTTCCTTAAGTCTGATGTGAAAGCCCCCGGCTCAACCGGGGAGGGTCATTGGAAACTGGGGAACTTGAGTGCAGAAGAGGAGAGCGGAATTCCACGTGTAGCGGTGAAATGCGTAGAGATGTGGAGGAACACCAGTGGCGAAGGCGGCTCTCTGGTCTGTAACTGACGCTGAGGCGCGAAAGCGTGGGGAGCGAACAGGATTAGATACCCTGGTAGTCCACGCCGTAAACGATGAGTGCTAAGTGTTAGAGGGTTTCCGCCCTTTAGTGCTGCAGCAAACGCATTAAGCACTCCGCCTGGGGAGTACGGCCGCAAGGCTGAAACTCAAAGGAATTGACGGGGGCCCGCACAAGCGGTGGAGCATGTGGTTTAATTCGAAGCAACGCGAAGAACCTTACCAGGTCTTGACATCCTCTGACAACCCTAGAGATAGGGCGTTCCCCTTCGGGGGACAGAGTGACAGGTGGTGCATGGTTGTCGTCAGCTCGTGTCGTGAGATGTTGGGTTAAGTCCCGCAACGAGCGCAACCCTTGATCTTAGTTGCCAGCATTCAGTTGGGCACTCTAAGGTGACTGCCGGTGACAAACCGGAGGAAGGTGGGGATGACGTCAAATCATCATGCCCCTTATGACCTGGGCTACACACGTGCTACAATGGATGGAACAAAGGGCTGCAAAACCGCGAGGTCGAGCCAATCCCATAAATCCATTCTCAGTTCGGATTGCAGGCTGCAACTCGCCTGCATGAAGCCGGAATCGCTAGTAATCGCGGATCAGCATGCCGCGGTGAATACGTTCCCGGGCCTTGTACACACCGCCCGTCACACCACGAGAGTTTGTAACACCCGAAGTCGGTGGGGTAACCTTTTGGAGCCAGCCGCCTAAGGTGGGACAGATGATTGGGGTGAAGTCGTAACAAGGTAGCCGTATCGGAAGGTGCGGCTGGATCACCTCCTTTCTAAGGATATTGCCGTAATGGCAATCGGAATGCGAACCTTCTGGTTCGTACTGTTGACTGCTTGTTTGTTTAGTTTTGAGGGAGTAATTCCTCTCTATATGATATATGGGCCTATAGCTCAGCTGGTTAGAGCGCACGCCTGATAAGCGTGAGGTCGGTGGTTCGAGTCCACTTAGGCCCACCATATATCTTTCATAATGGGGCCTTAGCTCAGCTGGGAGAGCGCCTGCCTTGCACGCAGGAGGTCAGCGGTTCGATCCCGCTAGGCTCCACCATGTCGCTTTTATAGCACATGCATTTGTTCCTTGAAAACTAGATAATCGTAAGTAAGAAGAACCAAGAAAAACCGAGTGATCGCCATTTTAGTTTTCTCTCTATTCAATTAGAGAAATGACCTTTTAGGTTAAGTTAGAAAGGGCGCACGGTGGATGCCTTGGCACTAGGAGCCGATGAAGGACGGGACTAACACCGATATGCTTCGGGGAGCTGTAAGTAAGCTTTGATCCGGAGATTTCCGAATGGGGAAACCCACTGTTCGTAATGGAACAGTATCTTTACCTGAATACATAGGGTATTGAAGGCAGACCCGGGGAACTGAAACATCTAAGTACCCGGAGGAAGAGAAAGCAAACGCGATTCCCTGAGTAGCGGCGAGCGAAACGGGACATAGCCCAAACCAAGAGGCTTGCCTCTTGGGGTTGTAGGACACTCTACATGGAGTTACAAAGGAACGGGGTAGATGAAGTGGTCTGGAAAGGCCCGTCAGAGAAGGTAAAAACCCTGTAGTTGAAACTTCGTTCCCTCCTGAGTGGATCCTGAGTACGGCGGGACACGAGAAATCCCGTCGGAAGCTGGGAGGACCATCTCCCAAGGCTAAATACTCCCTAGTGACCGATAGTGAACCAGTACCGTGAGGGAAAGGTGAAAAGCACCCCGGAAGGGGAGTGAAAGAGATCCTGAAACCGTGTGCCTACAAGTAGTCAGAGCCCGTTCATGGGTGATGGCGTGCCTTTTGTAGAATGAACCGGCGAGTTACGATTACATGCAAGGTTAAGTTGAGAAGACGGAGCCGCAGCGAAAGCGAGTCTGAATAGGGCGAATGAGTATGTGGTCGTAGACCCGAAACCAGGTGATCTACCCATGTCCAGGGTGAAGGTTGGGTAACACCAACTGGAGGCCCGAACCCACGCACGTTGAAAAGTGCGGGGATGAGGTGTGGGTAGCGGAGAAATTCCAATCGAACTTGGAGATAGCTGGTTCTCTCCGAAATAGCTTTAGGGCTAGCCTCACGTTGTAAGAGTCTTGGAGGTAGAGCACTGTTTGGACTAGGGGCCCTCATCGGGTTACCGAATTCAGACAAACTCCGAATGCCAAAGACTTATCCGTGGGAGTCAGACTGCGAGTGATAAGATCCGTAGTCAAAAGGGAAACAGCCCAGACCACCAGCTAAGGTCCCAAAGTATACGTTAAGTGGAAAAGGATGTGGAGTTGCTTAGACAACCAGGATGTTGGCTTAGAAGCAGCCACCATTTAAAGAGTGCGTAATAGCTCACTGGTCGAGTGACTCTGCGCCGAAAATGTACCGGGGCTAAACGTATCACCGAAGCTGTGGATTGACATCTTAGATGTCAGTGGTAGGAGAGCGTTCTAAGGGCGTTGAAGTCAGACCGTAAGGACTGGTGGAGCGCTTAGAAGTGAGAATGCCGGTATGAGTAGCGAAAGATGGGTGAGAATCCCATCCACCGAATGCCTAAGGTTTCCTGAGGAAGGCTCGTCCTCTCAGGGTTAGTCGGGACCTAAGCCGAGGCCGAAAGGCGTAGGCGATGGACAACAGGTTGATATTCCTGTACCACCTCTTTATCGTTTGAGCGACGGGGGGACGCAGGAGGATAGGGTAAGCGCGCTGTTGGATATGCGCGTCTAAGCAGTTAGGCTGCAAGTGAGGCAAATCCCGCTTGCGTGAAGGCTGAGCTGTGACAGCGAGGGAAATATAGTACCGAAGTTCCTGATTCCACACTGCCAAGAAAAGCCTCTAGCGAGATAAAAGGTGCCCGTACCGCAAACCGACACAGGTAGGCGAGGAGAGAATCCTAAGGTGAGCGAGAGAACTCTCGTTAAGGAACTCGGCAAAATGACCCCGTAACTTCGGGAGAAGGGGTGCTCATTTGGGTGAATAGCCCGGATGAGCCGCAGTGAATAGGCCCAGGCGACTGTTTAGCAAAAACACAGGTCTCTGCGAAGCCGCAAGGCGAAGTATAGGGGCTGACGCCTGCCCGGTGCTGGAAGGTTAAGAGGAGGGGTTAGCTCACGCGAAGCTCTGAATCGAAGCCCCAGTAAACGGCGGCCGTAACTATAACGGTCCTAAGGTAGCGAAATTCCTTGTCGGGTAAGTTCCGACCCGCACGAAAGGCGTAACGATCTGGGCACTGTCTCAACGAGAGACTCGGTGAAATTATAGTACCTGTGAAGATGCAGGTTACCCGCGACAGGACGGAAAGACCCCGTGGAGCTTTACTGTAGCCTGATATTGAATTTTGGTACAGCTTGTACAGGATAGGTAGGAGCCTGAGAAACCGGAGCGCCAGCTTCGGTGGAGGCGTCGGTGGGATACTACCCTGGCTGTATTGAAATTCTAACCCACGCCCCTGATCGGGGCGGGAGACAGTGTCAGGTGGGCAGTTTGACTGGGGCGGTCGCCTCCTAAAGAGTAACGGAGGCGCCCAAAGGTTCCCTCAGAATGGTTGGAAATCATTCGCAGAGTGTAAAGGCACAAGGGAGCTTGACTGCGAGACCTACAAGTCGAGCAGGGACGAAAGTCGGGCTTAGTGATCCGGTGGTTCCGCATGGAAGGGCCATCGCTCAACGGATAAAAGCTACCCCGGGGATAACAGGCTTATCTCCCCCAAGAGTCCACATCGACGGGGAGGTTTGGCACCTCGATGTCGGCTCATCGCATCCTGGGGCTGTAGTCGGTCCCAAGGGTTGGGCTGTTCGCCCATTAAAGCGGTACGCGAGCTGGGTTCAGAACGTCGTGAGACAGTTCGGTCCCTATCCGTCGTGGGCGCAGGAAATTTGAGAGGAGCTGTCCTTAGTACGAGAGGACCGGGATGGACGCACCGCTGGTGTACCAGTTGTCTTGCCAAAGGCATCGCTGGGTAGCTATGTGCGGACGGGATAAGTGCTGAAAGCATCTAAGCATGAAGCCCCCCTCAAGATGAGATTTCCCATAGCGCAAGCTAGTAAGAACCCTGAAAGATGATCAGGTTGATAGGTCAGAGGTGGAAGCGCGGTGACGTGTGGAGCTGACTGATACTAATCGTTCGAGGACTTAACCAAAATGATCATTCGTTCTTCTTGAAATTCTTCTTACACATTATCTAGTTTTGAAGGAATAAATACTTTCTTTCAATTAAATAGTCTGGTGGCGATGGCGAGAAGGTCACACCCGTTCCCATACCGAACACGGAAGTTAAGCTTCTCAGCGCCGATGGTAGTTGGGGGTTTCCCCCTGTGAGAGTAGGACGCCGCCGGGCACGCGAAAGAACAGCTATAATGGCTGTTCTTTTTTTGTGTTGATTTACCAAAGATGCCAAAGATATAGCAGTAACTGACCCTACCTGCGGGATGGGCTTCGGCCAGGTTAGGTAGAAAAGCTTGTGAATCTATCAGAAAAAGAGCTGACTTCGGACAAGATGAGATAGAAAGACAGAAATCTGTCCGAAGTATAGGCAACTTCAGACAGGTTTAGAGAAAGTTCAGGAAAAGCTGTCAAAAGAAAAGGCAACTTAATACAGGTTTAGAAGAAACCACCTAAAAGCTGTCCGAACTACATGCCTATAACTAACCACTACCTTCTTCTCATTAACTCCATACAACAAAAACCCTCTGACCAGTTCAGAGGGTCTTGATATAGATTATTTCTTTTTCTTACCCAGAGATTGTAATTGGTCCATGACCTTCGCGCGTGACTTTCGATCTTTTAACAAGTATGCTGTTCCTAGAGCCACTGTAGTCATCATTAGTTTTTTTCTATCCATATTAAAACCTCCTCGGTTAATGGGATCCGTGTTTATGAATTCCCGATGCCGGCTTAGCTAAACATTTTCTCTTCTTCAAGAATCTCATTAAAGCCTCAACACCTTGATCCTATTACTTATTCATTAGATACTGGTAAATTAAGTAAGGCCCTTTTTTAAGTGTCGATTTTAAAAAAGACTGAATCAATGGATAGTCTTCATTGGGCATCATCTTGATTAACTCACTCCACCATTCTGTTTCATAACGGGCGATCATTCCAAGATTGTATAACAATAGATAGTGCAGCAGCAGTTCTGGGAATAGAAATAGGTCACTTTTTTTCAAAGGGAATACGTAATGCTGTTCTTCTAGATTGTACTTTATGGGTTCAGTTATACCCTTCAGGTTCGCTTGAAATTCGATTACGCTAGAATCGTCTATAAATGTAACCGGAGCAGCGAATTTCGTTTGAAAGAATTCTTTAAAGCGATTCTCTGTCATATGGAAATGGTCAATGATTGATTTAGGCATAGCAAAACCAGAATCGGCAGCTGTGACGATTTCAAAATTTTGTTTTCCTCTCAAGTCAGAATAAATGCCGGACAATTCTGGAATCAGCTCCATCACATCTCCCATTGTGGCTTTTTCACCTTCCAATTGTTTCATGTGGAACATCTTTTCTGCCATTAGGGAGAACAATCCATTCTTTTGGAATTTCACTTCATCTTCTGTGAAGCTGTATTGTTGTTTTTTCCTTTTCCTTGTAGAGACACCATGCGCTAGCACAGATGTGGTTTCAGGGTAATCAGGTTCAACTGTCAGGATGCATGCTTTTATAAGATGGACAAGTCCATAAAAGAGCAGGATAGGCTGGATAGCCAGCGGAGATTTTTCTGCCTGTTCATAGTAAAGCTTCCCATGTTCGAGATAATACATAAAGGGATAACAGTTTTCGAAGCTTTTCATGTCAGGCTGTTCGATGTTGATTTTTCGATAGCATTTTTTTAAGTAGGCTTGTGCATACTCTGCTGAAAAGAAGAGAGTATAGCTGTTCCATTCTTTATAAGGCTTAGACACATGAAAAACCTCCAAGTTATTTGAAAAGTCTAACAAATAATAACCTTCTTGACAGTATTTTAACCAATTGATAACCTACAAATAATATTTTCTTAAAGGGGGTCATTTACTATGTGGGAAAGTAAATTTGCAAAAGAAGGATTAACGTTTGATGATGTGCTGTTGGTGCCTGCCAAATCCGAGGTATTGCCAAAGGATGTGAGCTTGAAGGTCAATCTGACTGAGACTCTGAAATTGAATATACCAATCATCAGTGCCGGCATGGATACTGTAACAGAATCTGAACTAGCCATTTCGATTGCTAGACAGGGCGGCCTTGGGGTCATACATAAAAACATGTCGATTGAGCAGCAGGCAGACCAGGTCGATAAAGTAAAGCGTTCTGAAAGTGGAGTCATAACGGATCCATTCTTTCTAACTCCTGAGCATCAAGTATTTGATGCTGAACATTTGATGGGTAAATACCGAATTTCAGGTGTCCCAATCGTCAACAATGAAGAAGAACAGAAGCTTGTTGGAATCATCACCAACCGTGATATGCGTTTTATCCAGGATTACTCCATTAAAATTGAAAATGTCATGACGAAGACTGAACTGGTGACAGCTTCAGTGGGAACGACTCTTGAAGAAGCAGAGAAGATCCTTCAGCGCCATAAGATTGAAAAACTCCCACTAGTAAATGACGAAGGCGTATTGAAAGGGCTCATCACCATCAAAGATATTGAAAAAGTGATTGAGTTTCCGAACTCTTCGAAGGATTCACAAGGCCGCTTGTTGTGCGGTGCAGCAGTTGGTGTAACAGGCGATACGATGAAACGTGTTGAATTGCTTGTGAAATCTCATGTAGATGTGATTGTTGTCGATACCGCTCATGGTCACTCAAAGGGTGTTATTGATACGGTAAGGCAGATCCGTGAAAGCTATCCGGAATTGAATATCATTGCTGGAAATGTCGCTACAGCAGAAGCGACAAGAGACTTAATAGAAGCAGGTGCTGATATCGTTAAGGTTGGCATCGGACCAGGTTCAATTTGTACAACGAGGGTTGTGGCAGGTGTTGGTGTTCCGCAAATTACTGCAGTGTATGATTGTGCGACAGAAGCTCGAAAGCACGGCAAGGCAATCATTGCGGACGGCGGAATCAAATATTCAGGAGATATTGTTAAGGCACTTGCAGCTGGCGGCCATGCTGTTATGCTCGGAAGTTTGCTTGCGGGTGTCAGTGAAAGTCCGGGAGAAACTGAAATCTATCAAGGAAGACGCTTCAAAGTATATCGCGGAATGGGATCTGTTGGAGCGATGGAAAAGGGATCTAAAGATCGTTACTTCCAAGAAGACAATAAGAAGTTCGTTCCAGAGGGTATAGAAGGCCGGATTCCGTATAAAGGGCCGCTTACAGATACAATCTATCAACTTGTTGGCGGCATTCGTTCAGGCATGGGATACTGCGGAACAGCTAATCTCGAGGAATTAAGGGAGAATGCCCAATTCATTAAGATGACTGGAGCAGGTTTAAGGGAAAGTCACCCGCATGACGTCCAGATCACGAAGGAAGCACCGAATTACTCCATGAGCTGATTTTATAGTTAAATATAGAAGGAACTACGACTTTTTACCTGTATGCCAGTCGTTTTTTCCTGATTTTACATTAGACAGAGTGACTATTCTCTGTCTATTTTTTTCATTTTTTTTATGTTAAACTATACGGGTGTGATTTTTTGAGCATAAAAAATATGTAAGTTTTATAGATTATTTAGGTTATTTTCGTGAAAGTTGCTGCTTGCACGACACAGGCTTTCCTTGCCAGTAAGCTGCAAGGGCGTGTCTGAAAGTATCAATTAATGCGAAACAGCCATTACATTGAAAAATTTGGAGGGAAAGTCGTCTTGAATCGTAAACAGAAACAGCTATCAATGTTCTTTGCAGCATTCATCTTAACGATCACCACTATGTTTTCCGGATTCTCACCGAAGGCAGAAGCAGCAGAGGGACAATTAGGTATCGATGCTGAAGCTGCTATGCTGATTGATGCAGATACTGGAAGAGTATTATACGAGAAAAATTCTGATGTCGTCCTTGGCGTAGCATCCATGTCTAAAATGATGACAGAATATATGGTCCTGGAAGCAGTAAAAGAAGGAAAGCTAAAATGGGACCAAAAAGTAAAAATCAATGAATATGTTCATAAGCTGTCTGCTGCACCAGGCCTATCCAATGTAGGATTAACCCAGGGTGAAGACTATACAGTTAAAGAATTATATGAAGCGATGGCGATCCATTCTGGTAATGCAGCAACCGTCGCTCTAGCAGAGGTTCTTTCTGGAACAGAGAAGAACCATGTGGAAAAAATGAATAAAAAAGCTGCTGAACTAGGATTGAAGGATTACAAATTCGTGAACTCTTCAGGCTTGAACAATAGGGACCTATTAGGACAACATCCTGCTGGCGGTCCTGAGGAAGAGAATGTGATGTCAGCACGTTCCCTGGCTAGGCTTGCCTACCTTCTTCTGAAGGATTATCCAGAGGTACTGGATACAGCAAGTGTGCCGGCATTGAAGTTCCGTGACGGACGTGAATACAAGAACTTTAATTGGATGCTTCCAGGTCTTATCTACCAATATGATGGTGTAGACGGTTTGAAAACAGGTTCGACTGATTTTGCAGGCTATGGTTTTACTGCGACTGCTATGAAAAATGGCCAAAGATTCATTTCTGTAATCATGAAGGCAGACTCCAAGGATAGCCGTTTTTCTGAAACGCGCAAAATCCTCGACTTTGCTTTCAGTAATTTTACAGAAGAAGAGCTTGTGAAAAAGAATCACCAGATTAAAGGCAAGAAAACCCTTCCTGTAACAAAAGGAAAGGAAGACAGTGTTAAGATTCAATCTAAAAAAGCCATTACGATGACAATCAGGAATGGTGAAAAGGAACAATATGAACCGGTACTTGTACTGGATAAAAAGAAGCTGAATGAAAATGGCGAACTGACTGCTCCAATCAAGAAAGGCGAACAAGTTGGCTATATGACTGTTAAGTCCAAGAAGGATGAAAACATCAGCTTTTTAACAGAAGAAGGACAAAAGCAAGTTCAGGTACCAGTTGTCGCTGCTGAAAGTGTCGAAAAGGCAAACTGGTTCGTGCTGATGATGCGCGGAATCGGCGGTTTCTTCGGAGATTTGTTCGGTGGAGTAGCTGATACAGTCAAGGGCTGGTTTTAAATAATGTTTGGTTTCCTGTCTTGACAGGAAACCTTTTTTATTGTTTATTTTCAATAGGGATAACTGAATTCCGACTAAAAAAGTCTGATTTTCCAGTTATTTGCAAGTGCTTACATAGTAATCCTTTAAAAGGGACAAGGGGGAAAAGGAATGAAGACAGGTACTGATCGTGTTAAACGTGGTATGGCAGAAATGCAAAAGGGCGGCGTCATTATGGATGTTGTCAATGCCGAGCAGGCTAAGATTGCTGAAGAAGCTGGTGCAGTGGCCGTAATGGCACTGGAACGTGTTCCTTCAGATATACGTGCTGCGGGCGGTGTAGCAAGAATGGCTGACCCTAGGATCGTTGAAGAGGTAATGGGTGCTGTCACAATTCCCGTTATGGCAAAAGCACGAATTGGCCACATCGTAGAAGCGCGCGTGCTCGAAGCGATGGGCGTTGATTATATCGATGAAAGTGAAGTTCTGACTCCAGCGGATGAAGAATTTCACCTGAATAAAAGAGATTATACAGTTCCTTTCGTGTGCGGATGCCGTGACCTTGGCGAGGCAGCGAGAAGAATCGGAGAAGGAGCCTCCATGCTTCGTACAAAGGGAGAGCCGGGCACTGGCAACATCGTAGAAGCTGTCCGTCATATCCGCAAGGTTAATGCCCAGGTGCGCAAGGTCGTCGCAATGGACATGGAAGAACTAATGACAGAAGCTAAGCTTCTAGGAGCACCATATGAGCTTCTGCTTGAAATCAAGCAGCTTGGACGCCTTCCTGTCGTGAATTTTGCAGCAGGTGGTGTCGCTACACCAGCAGACGCGGCATTGATGATGCAGCTTGGTGCTGACGGAGTATTCGTGGGCTCCGGTATCTTCAAATCTGATAATCCAGCGAAGTTTGCAAAAGCAATCGTCGAAGCGACTACTCACTATCAGGATTACGAACTGATTGCGAACATTTCGAAAGGCCTCGGCATTCCGATGAAGGGCATGGAGATTTCATCATTGGCACCTGAAGCCCGCATGCAGGATCGCGGCTGGTAAGGGGAATGTCTATGGTGAAAATTGGAGTACTTGGCCTTCAGGGTGCCGTACGGGAGCATATATGGGCAATTGAGGCATCCGGGGCAGAAGGTATTGTCATTAAGCGTCCTGAACAGCTCGCTGAAGTGGATGGACTGATTATCCCTGGGGGAGAAAGCACCACAATCCGCCGCCTGATTGATAAATACAGTTTTATGGAAGAATTGAAGAAGTTTGCCGCGGATGGCAAGGCGATGTTTGGGACTTGTGCCGGCCTGATTCTGCTTGCGAATGATTTGGTTGGCTACGATGCGCCGCATCTCGGTGTCATGGATGTAAAGGTTGAACGAAATTCATTCGGACGCCAGCGCGAAAGCTTTGAAGCTGACATTGCTATTTCAGGAGTTGCTGAAAGTTTCTCGGCTGTGTTTATCAGGGCACCTCATATTGTAGAAGCAGGAGAGAATGTCGAAGTGCTGGCGAAGCATAATGACCGGATTGTTGCAGCGCGTGATGGGCAGTTCCTCGGCTGTTCCTTCCATCCAGAGTTGACAGATGATTATCGACTCATGAGCTACTTTGTGAAAATGGTCGAGGAGACTAAGAGTGAAAATTTTGCATAAACTGCTTGCATGGTGAACATAATTGTAGTAAATTATGAATTAAAATTCGATAGTAAAAAAGCGATGAGAGGGAATAGTAGCTTGTATCCATTCCAAAGAGAACCGGTGGTTGGTGTGAACCGGTGTCTGGAGCAAATGAATCCGCCCTCGAGCAGAGTATGGAACGCCAGGAATGGCCAGTAAATACTTTCGGTAAAAACCGTTATTTTATGAGTGGAAAGCATTTTTTGCTTTCAACTAGGGTGGCAACGCGGGTTAACTCTCGTCCCTTTTTGGGGACGGGAGTTTTTTATTTTATCCAGGGCTTTTTACTGTATATCAAAAGGAGGAAATCGCAGTGTTAGACGTAAAGTATTTAAGAGCGAATTTTGAAGATGTAAAACAGAAGCTGCAGCACCGTGGCGAAGACATGACTGATTTCGGCAAGTTTGAGGACCTGGATGTGAAGCGCAGGGAATTGATCCTTGAGGCTGAACAGCTGAAGAGCAGAAGGAATGAAGTGTCCCAGCAAGTTGCGCAGCTGAAGCGCGAAAAGCAGGATGCAGACCACTTGATCGCTGAAATGCGGGAGGTAGGCGACAAAATCAAAGTTTTGGATGACCAGCTTCGTGAAGTAGAAGAAGAGCTAGAAAACCTGATGCTGAGCATTCCGAATATCCCACATGAAAGCGTGCCGATTGGTGAAACGGAAGACGATAATGTGGAAGTTCGCAAATGGGGCGAAATCCGTGATTTTGAATTCGAAGCGAAGCCGCATTGGGATGTTGCAGACCATTTGAAAATCCTTGATTTTGAGCGTGCTGGTAAGGTAACCGGCAGCCGCTTTGTTTTTTACAAAGGCTTGGGAGCACGTCTTGAGCGCGCATTGATCAGCTTCATGCTTGATCTTCATGTTGATGAGCATGGCTACAAGGAAGTCCTTCCTCCGTACATGGTCAATCGTGCAAGCATGACTGGGACAGGACAACTTCCTAAGTTTGAGGAGGATGCATTCCGAATTGAGAGTGAAGATTACTTCTTGATTCCGACTGCGGAAGTACCTGTTACGAATATGCACCGTGATGAAATCCTGACTGCAGACGAGCTTCCGATCAATTATGCAGCATACAGCGCATGTTTCCGTTCTGAGGCGGGGTCTGCGGGACGCGATACGCGCGGTTTGATCCGCCAGCACCAGTTCAACAAAGTAGAATTAGTGAAGTTCGTGAAGCCTGAAGATTCTTATGAGGAGCTTGAAAGACTGACTGGACATGCTGAGAAAGTGCTTCAGCTATTAGGTCTGCCATACCGAGTGTTGAGCATGTGCTCTGCAGACCTCGGCTTCACAGCTGCGAAGAAATATGACATTGAAGTCTGGATCCCAAGTTATGGCACTTTCAGAGAAATCTCTTCTTGCAGTAACTTTGAAGGCTTCCAGGCAAGACGTGCGAACATTCGTTTCCGCCGCGAAGCAAAGGCAAAGCCAGAGCATGTGCATACACTGAACGGATCTGGCCTTGCGATCGGCCGTACGGTTGCCGCCATTCTCGAGAACTACCAGCAGGCTGACGGAAGTGTCATCATTCCAGAGGTATTGCGTCCGTACATGGGCAATAGGGAAGTAATTGCTCCCGAATAAGTGTCATTTATAAGCGGTTTAAATTTTGATTAGTGTCTAGCTCCAACGCCTAGCTCCTCGAGTCGCTTGTCTAGCTGCGGCTCCTAACTCCTCGAGACGTTTCGGTCCTGCCAATGAAGTCAAAGAGCGACTTCACTGGCAGGCCCTCCAACGCTTGTCGGAGTTGGGCAGTCGCCTCCGCTTTTCGAATTGTCCAGTGTCGCCTCCTAGAAACTCCGAAACTTCAACTCCGCCCGCAGAAGCAAAAAACGCTTCTTTGTCGGAGTCTCCAGTTTCTGCGTTTCTGGGCAGTTGGCTATACTTTTCGATTTCGGTCCTGCCAATGAAGTCAAAGAACGACTTCACTGGTCGGCCCTCCAGCGCTTGTCGGAGCTGATCAATGCGTTTCCGCTGTTCTTTTCGGACAGGATTCGTTCCTGTCCGAAAAAAACTTTTAAAGAAGTGTTGACTCGTTTTTAAATACATGATATTATATTTCTTGTCTCGGAGGTATACCCAAGTCCGGCTGAAGGGATCGGTCTTGAAAACCGACAGGCGGGTAACACCGCGCGGGGGTTCGAATCCCTCTACCTCCTCCATAATTTTTAATATTAAAGCATTAACGCATAAAAACAATTTGGAGATTGTGTAAAGAAACCCGTTACGGACGTAGCGGGTTTTTTTATGTTTTCTTTTAAAAAGAGAGCAAAGCTAATCTATGTGCCCTTTTGATAACATCCGTCTCGATTTGGTCTTATAGAAAGGTTCTATGTGCCCTTTTGATAGCATCCGGCTTAATTTTGTCTTATAGAAGAATTCCATGTACCCAGCGGAGGGTTTCCCACCCAATTAGGGCTTATAGAATCATTTTATGTATTGATAGTGAACCAGACTAAAGCCTATAGATAACAAAAAAACCGCCAAATGGCGGTTTTATTTTTTCAATAATTGAGTTTGTCTAATATGTGTAGCGATTTTTTCCACGATCGGTTCAATTGATTCAGGGTTATTGAACAAGTCGTAATCATTGATGTTCAAACGCAGGACAGGGCATGCGTTGAAGTTATTGATCCAATTTTCATAACGTGCATGCATTTCTTCCCAATACGTAATCGGTGTTTGCTGTTCCATCGGACGTCCTCTTAGCTTGATGCGTTCAAGAATATCGTCAATTGAACCCTCAAGGTAGATCAGCAAATCTGGATGCGGGAAGTATGGAGTCATCACCATTGCTTCGAATAGGCTTTTGTATGTTTCGTAATCCACTGGGGACATTGTGCCTTTTTCGTAATGCATTTTTGCGAAGATGCCTGTATCTTCATAAATGGAACGGTCCTGGATGAAGCCGCCGCCGTATTCAAAAATCCTTTTCTGTTCCTTGAAGCGCTCTGCAAGGAAGTAGATTTGCAAGTGGAAGCTCCAGCGTTCGAAATCAGCATAGAACTTATCAAGATAAGGGTTTGTATCTACTTTTTCAAAGGATGTACGGAACCGAAGGGCATCCGCCAGGGCATTCGTCATTGTCGATTTGCCGACTCCAACTGTTCCGGCAATCGTGATGACTGCATTAGCCGGGATGTCATATTTTGTTCTCAGATTCATGGTTGTACGCTCCTTTTTCTTAATGATGCGGTTAGCTGGTCGATGATCAACTGAAGATCTTCTTCATTTTTAACAAAATCCAGATCGTCGCCGCTAAAACGAAGAACAGGGATTTCAGGGTGGTCTTTCTCGAATTGAAGCATGGCTTGTTCATAATCAAGAGATAATTGCTCTAAATATAAAGGGCTGATATTTTTTTCGACTTCGCGGCCGCGCATTTTGATCCGCTTCAGCAATGTATCAAGACTTGCATTCAAGTAAATGATGACATTCGGCTTAGGCATATCTTTTGTCAGGATTTGATAAATATCTAGGTATTTTCTATATTCCTGTTCATTTAATGTGCGCTGGGCGAAAATGAGGTTTTTCATGATATGGTAATCAGCTACGACTGATTTGTCTTTGCTGAGGTAGTGTTCATTAATATCTCCAAGCTGCTTGTATCGATTGCAGAGGAAAAACATTTCTGTCTGGAAACTCCATTCTTCTATGTTATCGTAAAACTTCCCCAAAAATGGATTTTCATCGACAATTTCCTTTAAAAGTGCAAATTGAAACCGCTCGGAAATAGCACGTGCTAATGACGTTTTCCCAATACCGATTGGTCCTTCAACCGTTATAAAAGGTGTTCCTTCCACAACATGTCCTCCCTCTCTGTTGTATCTATCTCTTTTTTACATTTCTGTCAGTTAAATCACGCAAAGTCCATTTTATCACACACAGTATGGTATGGGTATGGAATATTAAGAGGCAATTTTAGCAAAAAAAAGAGACAGCCGCAGAAATACTGCGCCTGTCATATATTATCGGAATTTGTAAAATTATTTTAACAGAAAATTTTATCTTTTTACCACATTGAAATTATCCTGGATGAGCAGCCAGTTTTGCGGGAAGGAAAGTCCGAGCTTCCAGTAGCTCATTCCTCTCAGGTTCAATTCTTTTATCAAATCGAATTTTGCCTGGATGGACCTTGCATCTTCAAACCAGACTTCATGCTGTTTCCCATCTTGCGCTGTATATCGGAAAGTCGGCGCCTGGGATTTTATGTTGTACTGGATTGCGACATTATTATTGGCTGCAATCTGGATCGCCTGCTGAGGGCTGACGGCTCTTGCGATGGATCCTTCCACAAATGGAAGGGTCCAATCATAGCCATAAAGATTCTGGCCCATCATGACTTTTTGTGATGGCATTTCACTGACCGCGTACTCCAGCACTTGACGAACAGGACCGATTGGGGAGACTGCCTGTGCAGGTCCGCCGCTATAACCCCATTCATAAGTCATGATCACAACGAAATCGACTATTTCCCCATGTGCCTTGTAGTCATGCGCCGTATACCAGGCACCAGTCTGTGCAGCACTTGTTTTAGGTGCAAGTGCAGTGGAAATGAACCAGCCTTCCTGTTTAAAACGATCCCTCGCTTTTCGCAGGAAAGTGTTATAGGCTTCGCGGTCAGCTGGACGCAGGAATTCAAAATCAAAATGAATATCCCGGAATCCATATTTTTTGGCAGTGGCAACGATATTGTTCAGGAATTTGTCCTGAATTGCCATGTCATTCAAGAGGATACGCCCTAGTTCATCACTGAACTGGTCGTTCTCCTGGTTGGTGATAACCATCATTAATATATTGTTATTTGCTTCTGCAATAGCAGGAAAGTTGTTCAGCAGCGGCTCCTTCAACGATCCATCGCGCAAGGCCTGGAAGCTGAATGGTGCGAGATAAGTTAAATAAGGAGCAGCTTCACGGGCAGCCGTTTCCAGAGCAGGTGCAACTGTATTTCCTCGCGGTTCAACATAGGCATTGAATTCCGCATTTGTTTTAGGCCGCTGCGGAATATATAAGCGGAAGCCGACGGATAATGGCTGATTGACTGAGATTCCGTTGATCCTCGCGAGTTCTTGCGGAGTGGTCCCAAACCTTCTTGAAATAGCCCAAAGGCTGTCGCCTGGCTGGACAAAATAAAAGCTTCCGACAATCGGAATGACCATCGCCTGGCCGACCACTAAATTATTAGGATTTGGCAGTTCATTCGCCTCGGTTATATCCGCAACAGAAGACCCGTAAATTTGAGCAATCTGTGTTAAATTCTGTCCTTGCTGTACCACATGAATCTGCATGTTCTTCCCTCCCTGGCATTTTTAGCGCTACAACCATTGTATGAAGGAAGAAATTACAGTATGTTATAAATCAAGCTCCCTGGAAGGCCTTGTATCGGCGGACAGGACGTTTTTCATCATCGTCAGTGCGTATTTATTATCTTGTTCATCATTGGAGGCAATGAAGTCTTCCGGAATGATCAGGTTGTATTCACGCATATACGCATCATTTGCGGTGAAAAGCACACAAATATTGCCCGCGATTCCCGACAGAATCAATGTATCGACCTTTAATTGCTGCAGCAGAGTATGAAGGGCTGTTCCATAAAAAGCGGAATGCTTTGGTTTGATTAAAAAATAATCCTGGTTTTTTTCAGGTGCAATTTTTTTAATGAGTTCATCGCTCGTTTCATTTGAGCAAAATTCCATGATTTTTTCAAAATCGGCCTGCCATAGATTATAATGGTCATTAATATAGATAACAGGCATGTCCTTTTCGTTGAAAGATTTTTTTACCTTTAAAATTGGATCGATGATTTCTTCTGTATTTCTTGCAAGGGCTTCCCCTGCATCAAAATTAAAATCATTGATCATATCGATGATCAACAGAGCAGCTTTTACCAAGATACATCCTCTCCTTTTCCCTTTATATTTTTACCGGCGGGGGATTATTAAACCAATTGGAAATAACTATTATTATTTTTAGCGGAGGGAAAGATGGAAGCTCAACTTACCCAGGACGAACAATTTATGTTAGTGGCAATTGAAGAAGCGAAAAAAGCTGGGCAGATGGATGAGGTGCCGATTGGTGCTGTAATTGTCCTGGATGGTGAGATCATTGCCCGTGCCCATAATCTCCGCGAAACGAAGCAAAGCTCCATCGCCCACGCAGAGGTGCTGGCAATCGATGAGGCCTGCAAGAAACTCGGTACATGGAGGCTGGAGGATGCTATATTATACGTAACCCTCGAACCATGTCCAATGTGTGCAGGCGCAATCATGCTTTCGCGGGTGAAAAAAGTGGTTTATGGAGCAAAGGATCCGAAAGGCGGCTGTGCCGGTACATTCATGAACATTCTCCAGGATGAGCGATTCAATCATCAAAGTGAAGTGGTGACAGGCGTACTGGAAGAAGAATGCGGAGCACTATTGTCCGATTTTTTCAGGAATCTGCGGGAGAAAAAGAAGCTGAAAAAGAAGCAGGCAAAAGAGGAATTGGAACAACATACAGGAATTGACAGGGGATAAGCATTGCTTTTTGGTTCGTGAGTTAGTATACTATGTATGTGTCCTTGAGACACACCTAAATAAGGTTTCAATTTTGCCGTGCTAGTCGGGGAGGTAGCGGTGCCCTGTACCCGCAATCCGCTCTAGCGGGGATGAATCCCTTCCTGAGGCTGATTTACTGTAGGGTCTGCCTTAAGTAAGTGGTGTTGACGCCCGGGTCCTGCGCAATGGGAATCCATGAACCATGTCAGGTCCGGAAGGAAGCAGCATTAAGTGGACGCTCCCATGTGCCGCAGGGTTGCCTGGGCCGAGCTAACTGCTTAAGTAACGCTTATGGTAATCAGTCGATGGAAGGTGCGCGGCAGTTAAATATGATACACTCAACTCATCTCTTCATGGAGATGAGTTTTTTGTCGTTTAATACTATAAAAACTTCCTCTTGTAAAAGTGAAATTGAAAGATATTTGCGTTATAATAGGAAGGATCATATAACCGAAGGGAGCGGTGTCATTGGCCTACCAAGCTTTATATCGTGTCTGGCGTCCACAGCAGTTCATTGATGTGGTCGGGCAGGAACATGTCACAACGACACTGCAAAACGCTCTGCTTCAACAAAAAATATCACATGCCTATCTTTTTTCCGGCCCAAGGGGAACTGGAAAAACCAGTGCTGCAAAAATTTTGGCAAAAGCGGTTAACTGTGAAAAAGCTCCAACGGCCGAGCCTTGCAATGAATGCGACGCTTGCCGCGGGATAACCGATGGATCGATCCCTGATGTCATTGAAATCGATGCTGCTTCCAATAACGGTGTCGAAGAAATCCGGGATATTCGTGACAAGGTGAAATACGCACCGAACGTCGTGAAGTATAAAGTATATATCATTGATGAAGTGCATATGCTTTCCATCGGAGCGTTCAACGCTTTGCTCAAAACCCTTGAAGAGCCTCCAAAGCATGTCATCTTTATCCTCGCTACGACCGAGCCCCATAAGATTCCACTCACAATCATTTCACGATGCCAGCGATTTGATTTTAAGAGGATCACTGCTCAGGCAATCGTTGGCAGGATGAAACAAATTGTTGAGGAATCTGGAGTGGATTGCGATGATAAAGCCCTGCAGATCATTTCCAGGGCTGCGGAAGGCGGAATGCGTGACGCCTTAAGTCTGCTTGATCAGGCTATCTCATTCAGCCAGGATACCGTGACGATTGAAGATGCACTAACGGTCACGGGTACCGTCTCACAGAATTTCCTGAACCAACTGGCCAGGGCGATTCATGAGAGGAATGCGGCAGCTGGGCTCGAAGCTTTAGAAGAACTTCTTTTACAAGGAAAGGATCCAGCAAGATTCATAGAGGATCTGATTTTCTTTTACCGCGATATGCTCCTGTATAAGGCAGCGCCGGCATTGGAAGAATCGATGGAGCGAGTGATGCTGGATGAGGATTTCCAGGAGCTTGCCAATCAAATTGAGCCTGCTCAAATCTATGAATTGATCGAAGTTTTGAATAAAGCACAGCAAGAGATGCGTTGGACAAACCATCCTCGTATCTTCCTAGAGGTAGCAATCGTCAAGCTGTGTCAGTTGGAAAATCAACAACCGTCCAGCAATGTACAGGTTGAACCTTTACTTAGAAGGATTGAGCAACTCGAGGAAAAACTGGCACAGGTACAGCAGAATCCTGGTATGGCTGCAGCAAGTGAACCGGCTGCAGCTGCTAAAAAAGCGCCTCGTACCAACCGGAAAGGATTCCAGGCTCCTACCGGCAAAATCAACGAGGTACTGAAAAGTGCTACCAAGACAAATCTCCATACAATTAAGGGACGCTGGGGAGATCTTCTTGAAATGCTGGCTGCAAACCAAATGCGTTCGCAGGCTGCATTGTTGAATGAAGCGGAACCGGTAGCTGCATCGGATGAGGTAGTAGTGATAAAATTCAAATATGAAATTCACTGTCAGATGGCAATGGAAAACACCAGATTCACTGAAACGGTCAGCGGTGCGATGAATGACTACACCGGTAAAAGAATGCAGGTAATTGGTGTGCCCGAAGAACAGTGGCTTAAAATAAGGGAAAACTTTATCAGCCAAAGAGGCGATGGAGCATCGGAGGGGCAAGATGCAGCAGCAGAAGACCCGCTGATTGCTGAAGCTAAGAAATTATTTGGCGATGAATTAATACAAATACAAGATTAAATTTGGAGGTACGTTTACATGATGCGAGGAAATGGTAATATGCAAAATATGATGAAGCAAATGCAAAAAATGCAAAAGAAGATGGAAGAAGCTCAAGTACAATTAGGAGAAGAGAAAATCGAAGGCACTGCTGGCGGCGGTATGGTAACGGTCATCGTGACTGGCCATAAAGAAGTTGTCGACGTTCAAATCAAGCAGGAAGTTGTTGATCCTGATGATGTCGAAATGCTACAGGACTTAGTACTTGCTGCAACGAATGATGCGTTGAAAAAAGCAGACGAATTAACTAATAAGACGATGGGCCAATTTACAAAGGGCATGAACCTTCCTGGGGGAATGTTCTAGGAGGAATATAACAGAATGCATTATCCTGAACCAATATCAAAGCTGATCGACAGCTTTATGAAATTGCCAGGTATCGGCCCGAAAACGGCCGCTCGTCTGGCTTTTTTCGTTCTAAGCATGAAGGAAGAAACTGTATTGGATTTCGCTAAGGCTTTGGTCAACGCAAAACGAAACCTGACATATTGCTCTGTCTGCGGCCATATAACCGACCAGGATCCTTGCTATATATGTGAAGATCAGCGTCGCGACCGCAGTGTGGTGTGCGTTGTACAGGATCCCAAGGATGTTATCGCGATGGAGAAAATGAAGGAATTCAATGGCCTTTATCATGTCCTCCATGGTGCGATTTCTCCTATGGATGGAATCGGCCCGGAAGATATCAATATCCCAGATCTATTGAAGAGGCTTCAGGATGAAACGGTCCAGGAGGTCATTCTTGCGACTAACCCCAATATTGAAGGGGAAGCAACGGCCATGTATATCTCAAGGCTGTTGAAGCCGTCAGGAATCAAGATTACAAGGATCGCGCACGGTCTCCCGGTCGGCGGGGATCTTGAATATGCGGATGAAGTCACGCTGTCTAAAGCGCTGGAAGGCCGCAGGGAAGTTTAACTCCATTATATAAGAAGAAACTCTACTGGAGGAAAGTCATGTTATTTCGTAAAAAGAAATGGCTTAGAAAAGAATTCGACCATAAACTATTGGAACAGCTGGACAGCATGAAGAGGAACTGGAATAATCAAAAGCTATTGGTTGAAAGAAGCTTCGATCCATCAGAAGAGTTCATCACAGAAGCAAAAATTGCTGAAGCTAAGTACTTCTTTCTTTTTAAGGAAGCCAAGCACAGGAAAATCACGATTAAGACGAAGTGATGTTTTTTCCATACAGAAAGGTCTTATTTCGATAACTTGTACATAAAAATGTACAAGACATTGAAGTAAGGAGGAAGAGTATGGATCCTATAGTTGTCATATCGATTCTTGGCGGATTGATTTTTCTGCTGCTCATCATAGGTGCGCCGACAAAACCGCTCCGTTTTATCGGCCAGAGTGCTGTGAAGATTTTGATTGGGGCCATCTTTTTATTTTTTCTAAACGCCTTCGGAACCAGTTTCGGAATTTACGTACCGATCAACATCGCAACCGCCGCTGTCTCCGGACTATTGGGGATTCCTGGTGTGTTTGCATTGGTTGCCGTCCAGATGTGGATTATATAAAGAATGAAAGAACGCCGCTTTTGAAGCGGCGTTTTATATTTTTTCTAAAAAGCTATTGACCAAGCAAGCATAAGTTGTTATTATATTAAACGTTGCTGTTGGACAGCTGTTAATGACTTTGAAAAAAGGTGTTGACGAAACAACGACAACATGATATATTATTTAAGTCGCCTAAGGGTGACGCGGAAAAATTGCTCTTTGAAAACTAAACAAACAAGCGTCAACAAACAATAAATTTTCATGGCTTCTATTATAGAAGAACATGAGCCAACGTTTTAACTTTATGAGCTAACTCATAACTCTTTCTTGGAGAGTTTGATCCTGGCTCAGGACGAACGCTGGCGGCGTGCCTAATACATGCAAGTCGAGCGGATCTTCATTAGCTTGCTTTTGAAGATCAGCGGCGGACGGGTGAGTAACACGTGGGCAACCTGCCTGTAAGACTGGGATAACTTCGGGAAACCGGAGCTAATACCGGATAATCCTTTCCCTCACATGAGGGAAAGCTGAAAGACGGTTTCGGCTGTCACTTACAGATGGGCCCGCGGCGCATTAGCTAGTTGGTGAGGTAACGGCTCACCAAGGCAACGATGCGTAGCCGACCTGAGAGGGTGATCGGCCACACTGGGACTGAGACACGGCCCAGACTCCTACGGGAGGCAGCAGTAGGGAATCTTCCGCAATGGACGAAAGTCTGACGGAGCAACGCCGCGTGAGCGATGAAGGCCTTCGGGTCGTAAAGCTCTGTTGTCAGGGAAGAACAAGTACCGGAGTAACTGCCGGTACCTTGACGGTACCTGACCAGAAAGCCACGGCTAACTACGTGCCAGCAGCCGCGGTAATACGTAGGTGGCAAGCGTTGTCCGGAATTATTGGGCGTAAAGCGCGCGCAGGCGGTTCCTTAAGTCTGATGTGAAAGCCCCCGGCTCAACCGGGGAGGGTCATTGGAAACTGGGGAACTTGAGTGCAGAAGAGGAGAGCGGAATTCCACGTGTAGCGGTGAAATGCGTAGAGATGTGGAGGAACACCAGTGGCGAAGGCGGCTCTCTGGTCTGTAACTGACGCTGAGGCGCGAAAGCGTGGGGAGCGAACAGGATTAGATACCCTGGTAGTCCACGCCGTAAACGATGAGTGCTAAGTGTTAGAGGGTTTCCGCCCTTTAGTGCTGCAGCAAACGCATTAAGCACTCCGCCTGGGGAGTACGGCCGCAAGGCTGAAACTCAAAGGAATTGACGGGGGCCCGCACAAGCGGTGGAGCATGTGGTTTAATTCGAAGCAACGCGAAGAACCTTACCAGGTCTTGACATCCTCTGACAACCCTAGAGATAGGGCGTTCCCCTTCGGGGGACAGAGTGACAGGTGGTGCATGGTTGTCGTCAGCTCGTGTCGTGAGATGTTGGGTTAAGTCCCGCAACGAGCGCAACCCTTGATCTTAGTTGCCAGCATTCAGTTGGGCACTCTAAGGTGACTGCCGGTGACAAACCGGAGGAAGGTGGGGATGACGTCAAATCATCATGCCCCTTATGACCTGGGCTACACACGTGCTACAATGGATGGAACAAAGGGCTGCAAAACCGCGAGGTCGAGCCAATCCCATAAATCCATTCTCAGTTCGGATTGCAGGCTGCAACTCGCCTGCATGAAGCCGGAATCGCTAGTAATCGCGGATCAGCATGCCGCGGTGAATACGTTCCCGGGCCTTGTACACACCGCCCGTCACACCACGAGAGTTTGTAACACCCGAAGTCGGTGGGGTAACCTTTTGGAGCCAGCCGCCTAAGGTGGGACAGATGATTGGGGTGAAGTCGTAACAAGGTAGCCGTATCGGAAGGTGCGGCTGGATCACCTCCTTTCTAAGGATATTGCCGTAATGGCAATCGGAATGCGAACCTTCTGGTTCGTACTGTTGACTGCTTGTTTGTTTAGTTTTGAGGGAGTAATTCCTCTCTATATGATATATGGGCCTATAGCTCAGCTGGTTAGAGCGCACGCCTGATAAGCGTGAGGTCGGTGGTTCGAGTCCACTTAGGCCCACCATATATCTTTCATAATGGGGCCTTAGCTCAGCTGGGAGAGCGCCTGCCTTGCACGCAGGAGGTCAGCGGTTCGATCCCGCTAGGCTCCACCATGTCGCTTTTATAGCACATGCATTTGTTCCTTGAAAACTAGATAATCGTAAGTAAGAAGAACCAAGAAAAACCGAGTGATCGCCATTTTAGTTTTCTCTCTATTCAATTAGAGAAATGACCTTTTAGGTTAAGTTAGAAAGGGCGCACGGTGGATGCCTTGGCACTAGGAGCCGATGAAGGACGGGACTAACACCGATATGCTTCGGGGAGCTGTAAGTAAGCTTTGATCCGGAGATTTCCGAATGGGGAAACCCACTGTTCGTAATGGAACAGTATCTTTACCTGAATACATAGGGTATTGAAGGCAGACCCGGGGAACTGAAACATCTAAGTACCCGGAGGAAGAGAAAGCAAACGCGATTCCCTGAGTAGCGGCGAGCGAAACGGGACATAGCCCAAACCAAGAGGCTTGCCTCTTGGGGTTGTAGGACACTCTACATGGAGTTACAAAGGAACGGGGTAGATGAAGTGGTCTGGAAAGGCCCGTCAGAGAAGGTAAAAACCCTGTAGTTGAAACTTCGTTCCCTCCTGAGTGGATCCTGAGTACGGCGGGACACGAGAAATCCCGTCGGAAGCTGGGAGGACCATCTCCCAAGGCTAAATACTCCCTAGTGACCGATAGTGAACCAGTACCGTGAGGGAAAGGTGAAAAGCACCCCGGAAGGGGAGTGAAAGAGATCCTGAAACCGTGTGCCTACAAGTAGTCAGAGCCCGTTCATGGGTGATGGCGTGCCTTTTGTAGAATGAACCGGCGAGTTACGATTACATGCAAGGTTAAGTTGAGAAGACGGAGCCGCAGCGAAAGCGAGTCTGAATAGGGCGAATGAGTATGTGGTCGTAGACCCGAAACCAGGTGATCTACCCATGTCCAGGGTGAAGGTTGGGTAACACCAACTGGAGGCCCGAACCCACGCACGTTGAAAAGTGCGGGGATGAGGTGTGGGTAGCGGAGAAATTCCAATCGAACTTGGAGATAGCTGGTTCTCTCCGAAATAGCTTTAGGGCTAGCCTCACGTTGTAAGAGTCTTGGAGGTAGAGCACTGTTTGGACTAGGGGCCCTCATCGGGTTACCGAATTCAGACAAACTCCGAATGCCAAAGACTTATCCGTGGGAGTCAGACTGCGAGTGATAAGATCCGTAGTCAAAAGGGAAACAGCCCAGACCACCAGCTAAGGTCCCAAAGTATACGTTAAGTGGAAAAGGATGTGGAGTTGCTTAGACAACCAGGATGTTGGCTTAGAAGCAGCCACCATTTAAAGAGTGCGTAATAGCTCACTGGTCGAGTGACTCTGCGCCGAAAATGTACCGGGGCTAAACGTATCACCGAAGCTGTGGATTGACATCTTAGATGTCAGTGGTAGGAGAGCGTTCTAAGGGCGTTGAAGTCAGACCGTAAGGACTGGTGGAGCGCTTAGAAGTGAGAATGCCGGTATGAGTAGCGAAAGATGGGTGAGAATCCCATCCACCGAATGCCTAAGGTTTCCTGAGGAAGGCTCGTCCTCTCAGGGTTAGTCGGGACCTAAGCCGAGGCCGAAAGGCGTAGGCGATGGACAACAGGTTGATATTCCTGTACCACCTCTTTATCGTTTGAGCGACGGGGGGACGCAGGAGGATAGGGTAAGCGCGCTGTTGGATATGCGCGTCTAAGCAGTTAGGCTGCAAGTGAGGCAAATCCCGCTTGCGTGAAGGCTGAGCTGTGACAGCGAGGGAAATATAGTACCGAAGTTCCTGATTCCACACTGCCAAGAAAAGCCTCTAGCGAGATAAAAGGTGCCCGTACCGCAAACCGACACAGGTAGGCGAGGAGAGAATCCTAAGGTGAGCGAGAGAACTCTCGTTAAGGAACTCGGCAAAATGACCCCGTAACTTCGGGAGAAGGGGTGCTCATTTGGGTGAATAGCCCGGATGAGCCGCAGTGAATAGGCCCAGGCGACTGTTTAGCAAAAACACAGGTCTCTGCGAAGCCGCAAGGCGAAGTATAGGGGCTGACGCCTGCCCGGTGCTGGAAGGTTAAGAGGAGGGGTTAGCTCACGCGAAGCTCTGAATCGAAGCCCCAGTAAACGGCGGCCGTAACTATAACGGTCCTAAGGTAGCGAAATTCCTTGTCGGGTAAGTTCCGACCCGCACGAAAGGCGTAACGATCTGGGCACTGTCTCAACGAGAGACTCGGTGAAATTATAGTACCTGTGAAGATGCAGGTTACCCGCGACAGGACGGAAAGACCCCGTGGAGCTTTACTGTAGCCTGATATTGAATTTTGGTACAGCTTGTACAGGATAGGTAGGAGCCTGAGAAACCGGAGCGCCAGCTTCGGTGGAGGCGTCGGTGGGATACTACCCTGGCTGTATTGAAATTCTAACCCACGCCCCTGATCGGGGCGGGAGACAGTGTCAGGTGGGCAGTTTGACTGGGGCGGTCGCCTCCTAAAGAGTAACGGAGGCGCCCAAAGGTTCCCTCAGAATGGTTGGAAATCATTCGCAGAGTGTAAAGGCACAAGGGAGCTTGACTGCGAGACCTACAAGTCGAGCAGGGACGAAAGTCGGGCTTAGTGATCCGGTGGTTCCGCATGGAAGGGCCATCGCTCAACGGATAAAAGCTACCCCGGGGATAACAGGCTTATCTCCCCCAAGAGTCCACATCGACGGGGAGGTTTGGCACCTCGATGTCGGCTCATCGCATCCTGGGGCTGTAGTCGGTCCCAAGGGTTGGGCTGTTCGCCCATTAAAGCGGTACGCGAGCTGGGTTCAGAACGTCGTGAGACAGTTCGGTCCCTATCCGTCGTGGGCGCAGGAAATTTGAGAGGAGCTGTCCTTAGTACGAGAGGACCGGGATGGACGCACCGCTGGTGTACCAGTTGTCTTGCCAAAGGCATCGCTGGGTAGCTATGTGCGGACGGGATAAGTGCTGAAAGCATCTAAGCATGAAGCCCCCCTCAAGATGAGATTTCCCATAGCGCAAGCTAGTAAGAACCCTGAAAGATGATCAGGTTGATAGGTCAGAGGTGGAAGCGCGGTGACGTGTGGAGCTGACTGATACTAATCGTTCGAGGACTTAACCAAATTGATCATTCATTCTTCTTGAATTCTTCTTACAACATTATCTAGTTTTGAGGGAATAAAGTTTTTTGCGGTAGCAAAATAACTAAAACCTCAAACCAAATAGTCTGGTGGCGATGGCGAGAAGGTCACACCCGTTCCCATACCGAACACGGAAGTTAAGCTTCTCAGCGCCGATGGTAGTTGGGGGTTTCCCCCTGTGAGAGTAGGACGCCGCCGGGCACACGAAAGAACAGCTGTAATGGCTGTTCTTTTTTTGTGTTGATTTATCAAAGGTGCTAAAGATGCAGCAGTAACTGATCCTACCTGCGGGATGGGCTTCGGGCAGGTTAGGTGGAAAAGCTTGTGAAATCTATCAGAAAAAGAGCCGACTTCGGACAAGATGAGATGGAAAGACAGAAGGGTTGTCCCAAGTAAAGGCAACTTAAGACAGGTTTAGGGTAAAACAGTGAAAAGTTGTCTGAAGAAGAGCCAACTTAAGACAGGTTAGAAGGTAAAACACAAAAAGCTGTCAAAAGAAGAGCTAACTTAAGACAGGTTAGAAGGAAAAACACGAAAAGCTGTCAAAAGAAGAGCCAACTTAAGACAGGTTTGAAGGGAAAATACGAAAGGCTGTCAAAAGAAGAGCTAACTTAAGACAGGTTTGAAGTGAAAACAGGAAAAGCTGTCAGAAGAAGAGGCAACTTAAGACAGGTTTGGAGGAAAAACAGGAAAAGCTGTCAAAAGAAGAGCCAACTTAAGACAGGTTTGAAGGGAAAATACGAAAGGCTGTCAAAAGAAGAGCTAACTTAAGACAGGTTTGAAGGTAAAACACAAAAAGCTGTCAGAAGAAGAGGCAACTTAAGACAGGTTTGGAGGAAAAACAGGAAAAGCTGTCAAAAGAAGAGGCAACTTAAGCCAGGTTTGAAGGTAAAACACAAAAAGCTGTCAAAAGAAGAGCCAACTTAAGACAGGTTTATAGGAAAACAACAAAAACCTGTCCGAACCTAGTGCAACTTCGTACAAGCTTAGAAGAAAAGCACAACTAAGCTGTATGCCCCAGCAGCACTTCCGCATATATGCAAAAAAACTCAATAAGACTGCCTGAATGCCTTAAGCATCCTACTTCAGCCAGCTTAAAGATACTTATTAGCATCTCTTCAAAAGTATTTTATATAATAAACCAACCTAAATTGTTATAAGACATACAAGGAAACCGTATGTCAATCATAAAATATAAAACAACTAAACTTTCGAAAATATTATTCGGAAAATTGTATACAAAAAAACGCTCCTGGCAACAATAGGTGTACGGAGGTGGAGAATTTGGGTTCGCTTTTAGCTAAGAATCAAATTGGAGAGAACTGTGTGATTTGCGAACAGACGAAAAAGGCTGGCATACACCTGTATACTTCTTTTATATGTGCAGACTGTGAGAGCATCATGATCAAGACCGATACGAGTGATCCTAAATATAAATATTACGTAGAAAAGTTAAGGAAAGTAACGAAACCCGGCATTTACAGTTAAAAGCTCATTTTGAGCTTTTATTTTTTTTGCTCAAAAACAGTGTTAGAATGGATAGGTGTGAATTTATATATATAGGTGAGACTATGGAACAATCGAAAACACCCTTGTACTCTCAATTGGTGAAGCACTCAACCGGAAATCCTCTGTCCTTCCATGTACCGGGGCATAAAAATGGTGCTTTTTTTCCTGAAGAGGGACGAGCTTTCTTTGAGCAAATTTTAAAATTGGATGGAACTGAAATAACGGGATTGGATGATCTTCATTCACCCGAGGGCGTTATTCTTGAAGCCGAAGAACTACTTAAGGATTTATATAGAACAGATAAAAGCTTTTTTTTAATAGGTGGATCAACTGTGGGGAATCTTGCGATGATTCTGGCTGCGGTTGAAGAAGATGATGTGGTGCTTGTCCAGCGTAACTGTCATAAGTCAATCATGAATGCTTTAAAACTCGCAAAGGCAAAGCCTGTATTCATTTGCCCGGAATATAATGATGAGTTCGGAGTGGCTGCTGGATTAAACCGGGATAGTGTTAAATCAGCAATTAGCCAGCATCCTGATGCAAAGGCACTTATTTTAACGTACCCGAATTATTATGGCTTGGCTTATGATTTAAAGGAAATTATAGATTTGGCTCATGATCATTATATTCCTGTATTGGTAGACGAGGCTCATGGGGTCCATTTTATCTCAGGGGATTATTTTCCCGCTTCAGCTGTGGAACTTGGGGCTGATCTAGTCGTCCAGTCTGCTCATAAAACCTTGCCGGCTATGACAATGGGGGCGTTTCTTCATTATCATTCAAGTTCGGTATCGCTTAGCAAGCTTAAGTTCTACTTGCAGGCTCTGCAGTCAAGCAGCCCTTCCTATCCTTTGATGGCATCGCTGGATTTGGCTAGGAGCTATCTGGGTACCTATAATCAGGAAGACTTAATATATTTGAAATCAGAACTGAAAAAATTCAAAGAAAAACTCGAGGAAATAGAATCCCTTCGAATTTTGTCTGGGGATGATCCGTTGAAGCTAACGATTCAATCCTCATCCGGCTTCGAACTGCAAGCAAGACTTGAGTCAAAAGGAATCTACACGGAATTGGCAGATCCTCATAATGTGCTGCTTGTTCTTCCATTGTTGAAGAATGGCATGAAGCATCGATTGCTGGAGGCGGCAGAAATGATTGCTGAGGCAGTAAGGACCATGCCTGAGGGAAAAAATAAACCTGGGTCCAAGGTCATCAAAAAAACGATTTCTACGTTGGAAGTCAGTTTTAGGGAGATGGAGAAACAGCAGACAGAATCTGTCTTGTTGCAGGATGCTGTGGGAAGAGTCTGTGCCGAGCAAATCATCCCTTATCCGCCGGGAATTCCGCTTAGTCTCCCTGGTGAAGTCCTGACAGAAGATGATATCAATACGATTCAATTTTTAAAGGGAAAAGAAGCAAAAATCCAGGGTGGAGAACATCTGCATGCTGGTAAAATAAAAGTGTTCAAGAGTTGGAGGATTTAAATTGAAAAAGGGGATTTTTATTACAATAGAAGGCCCGGATGGCTCTGGCAAGACAACGATTCTTCAGATGCTTGCTGAAAATCTCGTAAATGAAGGATATGAAGTAGTGGCCACAAGGGAGCCTGGAGGCATCGAGATTGCTGAACAAATCAGGAAAGTCATTCTAGATCCTGAAAATACAGCGATGGACCCGCGTACAGAAGCACTTTTATACGCAGCGGCGAGAAGGCAGCATCTTGCGGAAAAAGTGAAGCCTGCTCTGGAAGAAGGGAAGATTGTCATATGTGACCGTTTTGTCGATAGTTCACTTGCCTACCAGGGATATGCGCGAGGCCTTGGTATTGATGAAGTATACTCAATCAATGAATTTGCGATTGAAAATATGATGCCGGCGATGACTCTATACTTTGATGTCGCACCGGAGATCGGGCTGGAAAGAATCAACAAAAACAAGGGACGCGAAGTCAATCGACTGGACCTTGAGAAACTCGAATTCCATCAAAAAGTGAGAGAAGGCTATACAATCCTGGCCGATCGGTTCTCAGACCGGATCGTTAAAGTGGATGCTTCAAAGGACCTTGATACAGTTTACGAACAAGCTGAAGCTCAAATTAGAAAGTTAATCAATACATGATGATTCCCATACAAGCCTTGATTTCGATCAGGCTTGTTTTTTAGTATAGTAGGAGCAAGTAAATCCAATTGGAAGCCTATGGAATTTTACGTTTATATCATGTCTTGTCAGATGAATCCTGTTATAATGAAAATACAAAAGCTACGGAATGAACCTCTGCTGTTATATCAGCAAGTCTAAAAAAGTATAGGGGGAAAATGAATGAAGTTAATATTAGCTGTGGTCCAGGACCAGGATAGCAACCGTCTATCCAATGCATTGGTCGACCATAATTTCCGCGCAACGAAGATGGCTAGTACGGGTGGATTCCTGAAGTCAGGAAATACCACTTTTATCATAGGAACAGAAGACATCAGGGTAGAAAAGGCATTGGAGGTCATCAGGGATAACTGTAAGTCACGTGACCAGCTTGTTGCGCCTGTTTCTCCTATGGGTGGGAATGCGGATTCGTATGTTCCTTACCCGGTGGAAGTAGAGGTTGGCGGGGCGACTGTATTCGTATTGCCTGTTGAGCAGTTTCATCAATTTTAACGGGGAATGCCCGGAGGTCTAGCAAGAGATGAAAATTAATCAAGATATGCGCCTTAACATAGATAAAGTTCGCCAGGATCAGAAGCAACAGCCTGGGGGCGGAATCAGGTTCAATGAACTCGTGGAGAAACAAGAACATAAATTGCAGCTCGGACAGCTTCAGCAATTAATGAAGCAAGTTGAGTCTGCCGGTGAGAGGCTTGCCCGGTCGAGGACGTTCAAGGACCTGGCCAAGTTCAAGACACTGGTTAAGCAATTTGTAAAAGAAACAGTCAACTTCGGAATGGAACTGAAGCACTCGCATAGCTGGAACCAATATGGCGAAGGCAGGTCTTTGAAGCTTGTAGAAACCATTGATGAAAAGCTCGTACAGTTGACAGAAGAGTTGATGGATAACAAAGATGAACAGATTGATATCCTTGGCAGAGTAGGGGAAATCAAAGGCTTGTTGATCAATTTATATACGTAAGTGAGTGATACCATTGGCAAAGACGTGGGATGAGCTGGAGAGACTTCAGCCCAATGTTTTGAAGATGATTAAAAACAGCATCCAGAAAAATCGAATCGCCCATGCCTATTTATTTGAAGGAATGAGGGGCACTGGCAAAAAGGAGATTAGTATTCTCCTTGCTAAGAGCATCAATTGCCAGGCGCCGGTTGACGGCTATAAACCTTGTGAAAGCTGCTTGAACTGCAAAAGGATCAATCATGGCAACCATCCTGATATCCACCTTGTCGAACCTGATGGCCTGTCGATCAAAAAGGGCCAGATTCAGCTGCTGCAGGAGGAGTTTTCAAAAACAGGTGTTGAGTCAAAAAATAAGCTTTACATGATTGTCCATGCTGATCGAATGACGACAAACGCTGCAAATAGCTTGCTGAAGTTCCTCGAGGAACCGCATGCGGGTACTGTTGCCGTGTTGATTACCGAGCAGGCACAGCAAATGCTGCCGACGATTTTATCCAGATGCCAGCTGATCAATTTTACGCCATTATCTCCGAAAAATATGGCTGAACAACTGATCGCCAATGGGATACAACCACAAATGGCACCGCTTCTGGCACAGCTAACCAATAATTTGGAAGAAGCTTTAGAGATAAGTCATGATGATTGGTTTGCACAAGCACAAAAAATAGTGTTAAAATTATATGAAGTGCTGAAGAAGAATCCGCTTGAAGCTATGGTCGCGCTTCAGGAGAACTGGTTCATGCACTTTAAAGAGAAAGAACAAATCGATCGAGGTTTGGATTTATTACTTCTTATTTTTAAGGATTTACTATACATTCAGCTTGGCAAGAAAGACCAGGTTGTATATCTAAACGAAAGCTCACGTTTAGAACAGTTTGCACTACAGACATCCGGACGGCGTCTTACCGAACAAATGGCAGCCATTCTGGAGGCGAAGAGGAAGCTGCATGCCAATATGAATCCCCAGCTGCTCATGGAAGAGCTGGTGTTAAAATTGCAGGAGGGATCTACACTTGTATGATGTAGTAGGTGTCCGCTTCAAGAAAGCGGGAAAGATTTATTATTTTGATCCCGGCGATCTCTCAATTCAAAAGGACGAATTCGTCATTGTCGAAACTGTAAGGGGCGTTGAGTACGGCAGAGTGGTGACTCCCCGTAAACAAGTTGGCGAGAAGGATGTTGTCCTGCCTCTGAAAAAGGTAGTCAGAATTGCAGATCAGAAGGATCGTCTCATTGTCGAAGAGAACAAAACGGCTGCAAAAGAAGCATATGATGTTTGCAGTGAAAAAGTGAATGAACATCAGCTGGATATGAAGCTGGTTGATGTTGAATATACATTTGACCGCAATAAAGTCATTTTCTACTTCACGGCTGATGGCCGCGTTGATTTCCGGGAACTGGTCAAGGACTTGGCCTCTATTTTCCGGACAAGGATCGAACTGCGTCAGATTGGCGTGAGGGATGAAGCAAAAATGCTTGGCGGGATAGGACCATGCGGCAGAATGCTTTGCTGTTCAACGTTCCTCGGGGACTTTGATCCAGTTTCAATCAAGATGGCCAAGGATCAAAACCTCTCCCTTAATCCAACGAAGATTTCTGGCCTTTGCGGTAGGCTGATGTGCTGTTTGAAATATGAGAACGACGAATATGAAACAGCGAAAGAACAGCTGCCTGACCTGGGTGAAACGATTGTGACGCCTGAAGGACCTGGAAAGGTTGTCGGGCTGAACATCCTGGAACGAGTCATGCAAGTCAATATACCTGGACAGGAACGCGTGCTGGAATATACACTTGAGGAAATACAGGAAGCAGGAGCTGTATCGTTGCAATCATCCACAGATTAATGAGGTGGAACAGGTGGATAAAAAAGATATCTTTGACTCAGTAAGTAATATGGAATCGCAGATCGGTGATTTATACCGTCAGCTTGGTGAGTTAAAACAGCATTTAGCAGAGGTTCTGGAAGAGAATAATGCATTAAAGCTGGAAAATGAGCATATAAGACGCCGTCTGGATCAAACTATCGGTAAAAAGGATCCAACCATTAAGAATAGAGGTAAGGGAAACAGCAATCAGCCCCAGGGCGATAAAAACGTGGTCGATATCGGTGAAGGCTACGATAATCTTGCCCGTCTGTACCAGGAAGGCTTCCATATCTGCAACCTGCATTTCGGAAGCCCGCGCAAAGAGGATTGTCTGTTCTGCCTATCCTTTCTTAATAAAAAATAATTGGCAGCCTTCCTTTAATAGGGAAGGCTATTTTTATAAGATGAAAAAGCCACAGAGGCAGAGGCAGTGAACATAAAGGCTTGGAGGAACGTTCTATAATGGTTAACTTACGGGAAGACGAACGATTGGATTACTTATTGGCAGAGGATTTAAGGATCATCCAAAGCCCGAATGTGTTTTCATTTTCGCTGGATGCTGTATTGCTGGCCAGGTTTGTCTGGGTGCCGATCCAAAAAGGAAAGATTGTCGACCTTTGCAGCGGGAATGGGGTCATTCCACTATTTTTAAGTGCGCGGACAAAGGGGACAATCACCGGAGTGGAAATCCAGGAGCGGCTATACGATATGGCTGTCCGGAGTATTGAATATAATAATCTGGAAGAACGATTACATATGATTCATGGCGATCTTAAGGACGTGCCGAAAGAGCTTGGCTACGAGAAGTATGATGTCGTCACCTGCAACCCTCCTTATTTTCCTACACCATCAAATGAAGAAATAAATGCGAATGAACACCTGGCGATTGCTCGTCACGAAATCCTCTGCACACTAGAGGATGCCATCAAGTCCTCGAGCCAGCTAGTCAAGCAAGGCGGAAAGGTGGCATTTGTCCACCGTCCAGGAAGGCTAATCGATATCATTGAAATCATGAGGAAATACCGGCTTGAGCCTAAGCGAATCCAGTTTGTGTATCCTAAGGCTGGAAAGGAAGCAAATACACTATTGGTAGAGGCGATCAAAGACGGAAGTCCTGACCTTAAAATTCTAGAGCCGTTGACGGTTTATGATGAAAATAATGAGTATACCCCAGTGATTAAAGAGATGTTATATGGAAGCAAATAAGCACAGAAACGGGTGATGTGGCATGCAACAGCAGAAAAGCTTCGAACGGGAACATGAAAAGGGAATTCTTTATCTAGTACCTACGCCGATCGGGAACCTTGAGGATATGACATTCAGGGCAATCAGGATGATGAAGGAAGCGGATTTGATTGCAGCGGAGGATACAAGGAACACGAAAAAGCTATGTAATTATTTTGAGATTGAAACGCCTGTAACCAGCTATCATGAACATAATAAGGAAAGCAGCGGCTATAAACTGATTGAAAGAATCAGGGATGGTGCTAAAGTAGCGCTTGTCAGCGATGCGGGAATGCCTACCATTTCTGATCCAGGCACGGAACTGGTGGCCGAAGCAATCGCCGAGGGACTGACGGTCGTTCCACTTCCAGGGGCAAATGCAGCTTTGACGGCTTTGATTGCTTCTGGCATTCTGCCTCAGCCGTTTTACTATTATGGATTTCTCCAAAGGGGAAAAAAGGATAAGAAAAGGGAACTTGAAATGCTGGCAAGGCAAACTGCAACGATTGTTCTCTATGAGTCTCCTCACCGTCTGAAAGAAACACTGTCGTTAATGCTTGAGGGTCTTGGGGACCGGCAAATAGTCCTTTGTCGTGAGCTGACGAAAAAATATGAGGAGTTCCTGAGAGGAACGATCTCTGAGGCATTGGCATGGGCAGAGGCAGAAGAAGTCCGCGGGGAATTTGTATTGGTCATCGAAGGAGCTTCCCATGATGCGATTGCTGAAGAAAAGAATCAATGGTGGGAAAAATTAAGCATTGAGGAACATGTTGAACATTATATTTCCAAGGAACAAATGAACTCCAAGGATGCAATCAAACAAGCAGCGAAGGATAGAGGCTTGCAAAAGCGGGAAGTTTACCAGGCCTATCATATTAATCAATAAATTATTAAAAAAAGGCCGTGGATTTCTCCACGGCCTTGAGTATTTATATTAAGCTTTTACAGGTTCGAAGCTTCCCTGGATTTCTTTAAGAAGCTGTTCAGCACCTTCACGGCTAAGGATCAACTTGCCGCCTGCCAATGTGATGTTGTTATCAGAAACTTCACCAGTGATGTGGCAAGTCATGTTCGGCTTGTATTTTTTAAGGATGATGCGATCATCATCAACATAAATTTCCAAAGCATCCTTTTCTGCGATGCCAAGAGTCCTTCTAAGTTCGATTGGAATTACCACACGGCCAAGCTCATCAACTTTACGTACAATACCTGTAGATTTCATAATAAACAAATCTCCTCTCATTTTCCCATCTATTTAGTTCGTCATTATTCGACATTTTTCTCTTATTGGTTTTATAATACCAGCGATTCCAATAACCGTCAATTATTTTATTTTTCTATTGTTAACAAATTTTAGCATAAAGAGAAAACCTTTTCATATCAAGCTTTATGGACGAAAAAAACAAGGGAGGATATGTAGTGTTGCGTTTTTTTCTAAAAGAAGAAACGAGGAAATCATTATCGTAGAATAGCAAACTGCACATAATTCGACAAATTTCTACATTTTCATTCGACAAAACGTCACAAATTCGACAAATTCAAGACAGCTGCCCATTATTTTGTGAAGAGGTATATTCTATCGATAAGTTTGGTTATCATTTTATTAAGTAGATTTAAAACTTTCCCACATATATCGCCGCTCCTGCCAAAACCTAAGGCAGGGCTTTTTTGATAAGGTTCCTTCGTAGCTGCCCATATTAAAAATTCTGTTAGGACATAAGCCAATTAAATTCCCTACTGACAAAATACGTAAACTTTATAGGGAGAATGTCCGTTGTTGGGGATATTTTTTAAGAGATTTCTTATTTCATTGCTTTTAAAATGAATGATGTTAAAAGACAAAGGCCAAAACCATCTATAAGCGTCGTTAAAGTGTTATGAAACAAAGGGCATTAGCTGGTATAATAACTACTATTAGTATGAACTAGCAGTATTAGTTAAGGAGGATCTTCATGGAAGAGAAATTGAAAACCTTTTATCTTACAACCCCGATTTATTATCCGAGCGGCAATTTACATATCGGCCATGCTTATACGACAGTAGCTGGCGATGCAATGGCACGCTACAAGAGACTGCGCGGCTATGATGTCATGTATTTGACAGGTACGGATGAGCATGGTCAAAAAATCCAGCGCAATGCTGAGGCAAAGGGCATCACTCCGCAGCAATATGTAGATGAAATCGTTGATGGCATTCAGGAGCTATGGGGCAAGCTGGATATTTCCTACAATGATTTTATCCGTACGACCCAGGATCGCCATAAGCAAATTGTCGAAAAGATTTTCGCTCAGCTTTTGGAGCAGGGGGATATCTATCTTGATCAATATGAAGGCTGGTATTGTACCCCATGTGAATCCTTCTACACAGACAGACAGCTTGAAGATGGCAATTGCCCTGACTGTGGCCGACCTGTCGAAAAAGTGAAGGAAGAGTCCTATTTCTTCAAAATGAGTAAATACGCAGACAGGCTGCTGAAGTATTATGAAGAAAATCCTGAATTCATCCAGCCAGAATCACGCAAGAATGAAATGATCAATAACTTCATCAAGCCTGGACTTGAAGATTTAGCCGTTTCACGGACAACGTTTGACTGGGGTGTGAAGGTCCCTGGTGACCCGAAGCATGTCATTTATGTATGGATTGATGCGCTATCTAACTATATTACAGCGCTTGGATATGGAACGGATGATGATTCCAAGTACTTGAACTATTGGCCGGCTGATGTCCATCTTGTTGGAAAAGAAATCGTCAGATTCCATACTATTTATTGGCCAATCATGCTGATGGCTCTTGACCTTCCGCTTCCAAAGAAGGTATTCGCCCATGGCTGGCTTTTAATGAAGGATGGAAAAATGTCTAAGTCCAAGGGGAATGTTGTCGACCCTGTAACGCTGATTGACGGTTATGGTCTTGACGCTCTTCGCTACTACCTGCTTCGTGAAGTTCCATTTGGTTCTGATGGTGTATTCACACCTGAGGGATTTGTCGAAAGGATCAATTTTGACCTTGCGAATGACCTTGGCAACTTGCTGAACAGAACGGTTGCGATGATCAATAAGTATTTCGGCGGCGAAATCCCTGCTTACAATGGCTCTGAAGGTGAATTTGAGAAACAGCTGCTTGAAATGAACAAAGAGACGGTCCAGAAGTACGAAGACGCAATGGAGAAGATGGAGTTTTCCGTGGCGCTTACGTCAGTATGGCAGCTGATCAGCCGCTGCAATAAGTTCATCGATGAGACACAGCCTTGGGTGCTGGCGAAGGATGAAGAAAAGAAAGCAGTTTTGGCAGACGTCATGGTACATCTTGCTGAATCATTGAGAAGAGTGGCTGTCCTTCTAAAACCATTTTTAACAAGAACACCAGATAAAATCTTTGCTCAGCTGAATGTCACTTCTGAAGCGCTGCAAACATGGGAAAGCCTTGAAGAATTCGGCCAGATTCCAGCCGGAACGAAGGTCGTTCAGGGTGAACCGATTTTCCCTCGCCTTGAATTGAAGGATGAAGTGGAATTCATCAAGGAAAAAATGCAAGGGTCGGCTCCAGCCGCTGCACCTGTGGAAGAAGAAAAACCTGAAGTCCAGGAAGAGATTACGATTGACGACTTCATGAAAGTTGATCTGCGAGTAGCACAAGTTGTACACGCGGAGCCGGTCAAAAAGGCTGATAAGCTGCTGAAGCTTCAATTGGATCTTGGTTATGAAAAGCGCCAGGTCGTTTCCGGGATTGCCAAATATTACAAACCGGAGGACCTTATCGGCAAAAAGGTAATTTGCGTGACAAATCTTAAGCCTGTCAAACTCCGCGGAGAGCTATCCGAGGGAATGATTCTTGCAGGTGAAAAGGATGGCGTCATGTCATTGGCAACAGTTGATGATTCACTTTCAATCGGAGCAAAAGTAAAATAATACAAATAAGAACCTGGAAATGTTTCATGTGTAACATTTTCAGGTTTTTTGTGTTAAAAAAGCAATTTTTTTAAAAGAGTGATTTATGATAGAAAAGAGAGTCAGTTAGCAAGCACTCCCGACACTTGACGGGTTTTCGTGAAACCGAATTCAAAAATTTGACCTGGACATTGAAAAAAAGTTATGATATCGACACAACTTTATCGCAATAATAAGAATATCGCAGTGGGTCTATTCAAATCCTCGAAATGGAGGAATAGAATGAAACTGCAGGCACCAGCAAAGGAGTTTTGAAATGCTTTTTGATACACATGTACACTTAAATGCAGAACAATTCAATGAAGATCTCCAGGAGGTCATTGACCGGGCGCTTGCTGAGGGTGTGACAAATATGGTCGTTGTCGGATTCGATGAGGTAACGATCAAAAAAGCGATTGAACTCGCTGAAGGCTATGATTTTATCTATGCAAGCGTAGGATGGCATCCAGTCGATGCGATTGATATGACAGAGGAGCATCTGGAATGGCTGAGGGAACTGGCAGGTCATCCGAAGGTGGTGGCACTCGGCGAAATGGGCCTTGATTACTACTGGGACAAGTCACCGAAGGAAATCCAGAAAGAAGTCTTCCGCAAGCAGATCAAACTGGCAAAAGAAGTACAGCTTCCTATCATCATACATAATCGAGAGGCAACTGCAGACATAGTAGAAATTTTAAAAGAGGAAAATGCCAGTGAAGTAGGCGGCATTATGCATTGTTACAGCGGCAGTGTGGAAACCGCGCTTGAATGCATCGATATGAACTTCTATATTTCGCTTGGCGGACCGGTTACCTTCAAAAATGCAAAAAAACCGAAGGAAGTGGCAGAGTCGATTCCAATGGAAAGGCTGTTGGTCGAAACAGATTGCCCTTACCTGACACCGCATCCTTATCGCGGTAAGAGAAATGAACCAGCTTATGTAAAATTGGTGGCCGAACAGATTGCAGAACTGAAAGGGTTAACACTCGAAGAAGTTGCAGGCGAAACAGCCAAAAATGCAAAAAAATTATTCGGCATAAAGTGATAAAGAATGTTGTCGATTTATCAGCAAGGTTGTCCAAACTTTTTATGTTTCTAAAAAGTTCTACATGTCTCTCCAGCGACATAGGATAACCGTGTCGATAACTCTTGCTTTTCTTTTTATGGAGCATCTTGCATAATAGGGACTACGTTTGGCAAGGGTGTCTGGGTTGACAAGTCGGCAACAATATCTTTATAATCACTCCGAGAAGAGGAGGCGTTTTTCATCGTGATTAATAGTATGAAAAACCTGTTTTCCAAGACTTTGAGTAAGAAGAAACTGGTGATTTTTTCTGCTAGTTTCCTAGTTTTTGCCGCTGCTCTTGGGTTCTTCATGTATGAAGGGACCAAAAAGACAGTCGCATTGACGCTGGATGGCGAAGAAAGAGTCATTAAAACGCATGCAAATACAATCCAAGATATATTTAATGATCTCAAAATTTCATTGCGCTCAGAGGATTATTTATCGCTGGCGGTAGACACAGAGGTGAAGAACAACCTATCAATCGTGTGGAAGCCGGCAAAACAGGTAGAATTGATACAAGATCAGGAAAAGAAAACGTATTGGACAGCAGCCGATACGGTAGAGGAGTTCCTGAAAGAACAGAATATCGTTATAAATGAACACGACAAATTAAACCCAAACCCAGACGCTAAACTAAAGCAAGATTTGAAGATTGCCATTCAAAGAGCTTTCCCGCTTAAGCTTGTAGTAGGCGGAAAAGAGCAAGATGTATGGTCGACTTCGACTACGGTCGCTGACTTTTTATCACAGCAAGGAATCACACTGAACGAATTGGACCGTGTTGAGCCTGAGTTAAAGCAGACAGTCACAAAAGATGCCATGATTAATGTCATTCGCGTTGAAAAAGTCACCGATGTAGTGGAAGAACCAATTAGCTATGCAGTCGTTACAAAAAATGACAGCAAACTGGAAAAAGGGAAACAGAAAGTCGTAACAGAAGGTCAGGAAGGCTTACTTTCCAAGGAGTATGAAGTGGTCCTTGAAAACGGCAAGGAAGTCTCAAGAAAACTGATCTCTGAAAAGAAATTGAAAGAAAAACAGGATAAAGTCGTAGCAATGGGAACGAAGGTCATCGTAGCTCAAGTTTCCCGTGGCTCAAGTGAACCGGCAGGCAAGGAATTCTATGTTTCATCCACAGCCTACACCGCTAACTGCAACGGCTGCTCCGGTTATACAGCAACAGGCATCAATCTAAGAGCGAATCCTAACGTAAAGGTCATCGCGGTGGACCCAAGTGTCATTCCTTTAGGTACAAAGGTCTATGTTGAAGGCTATGGCTATGCAATTGCTGCCGATAAAGGATCAGCTATCAAAGGCAATAAGATCGATGTCTTTTTCGCATCTAAATCGGATGCCTATCGATGGGGCCGTAAACGCGTTAAAATCAAAATCCTGAATTAATTTATGAATGCAGGGGAACCTTCCTCTGCATTTTTGTTTTTTCATTTTACGTTTAAGGTATAATAAGAAAGCATAATCGCTAAAAAAGTTTACACCTATATAGACGATTATATTTCAAAAATGTTTCATTTATTTCAAAGAAAATTTATTTCTTTTTTGATTGGCCAGCACGTTTAGATTAAGGAAAGAATTTTAACCATCATACTTCGAGAAGTGTCCAGCTAAGCGCCTAGCCAGTTTTCATCCCGACATAACTTCCTCGAGTATCTTGCGAGAAGCGTTAGCTTTGAGCAGCTCGAGTCGCTTCGGTCCGCCCGATGAAGTCAAAGAACGACTTCACCTGTCGGCCCTCCAGCGCTTGTCGGGGCTGATCAAGGCGCTTGCGCTTTCAATTGGAGGAACCATGAAATTAAAGGAAATTATTGTTGTTGAAGGTAAGGATGATACGACGGCTATTAGGCGTGCCGTTGATGCGGATACAATTGAAACGAATGGGTCGGCGATTAATGCTGAAACCATTGAAAAGATTCGGAATGCTCATGAAAAGCGGGGAGTCATCATTTTTACCGATCCCGATTTTCCCGGTGAAAAAATTCGCAAAACGATTTCAGAGCAGATTGCTGGCTGCAAGCACGCTTTTATCCCAAAAGAATTGGCTAAGCCTAAATCCGGCAGAGGTCTTGGCGTGGAGCATGCATCTCCTGAGGTGATCCGTGAAGCTCTGAAGGATGCCCAGGTAATGGATGCAGAGGCGGTCGAGGAGATTACCCAGGAGGACTTGCTTGTTGCAGGGCTCATTGGTGGTCCCGGATCGAAGGAAAGACGAGAAAAGCTTGGAAGGCTGCTGAAGATCGGATACACAAATGGCAAGCAGCTGCACAAGCGCCTGATGATGTTTCAGGTGAAAAGACAGGATTTTGCAGCGGCACTGGCAGAAATCCTTAAGGAGGAACAAAATGCATAAAGATATCGCGACCCCGGTGAGAACGAAGGAAATACTTGATAAATACGGCTTTTCTTTTAAAAAGAGCCTCGGACAGAACTTCTTGATCGATACCAATATCCTGAATCGCATCGTCGACCATGCGGAACTGACCGACCATAGTGGTGCCATCGAAATCGGGCCTGGAATCGGTGCGTTGACAGAGCAGCTTGCGAAGAGAGCGGAAAAGGTTGTTGCCTTTGAAATTGACCAGCGTTTGCTGCCGATATTGGAGGATACGCTGTCCCCCTACACAAATGTTAATGTCATCCATAGTGATGTGTTAAAAGCAGATGTACAAGCAGTTATGAAAGAGGAGTTTGGGGAGCAAGAGGACGTCATGGTCGTGGCCAACCTGCCCTATTACGTCACAACACCTATCTTGATGAAGCTGCTTGAGGAAAGGCTGCCAATCAGAGGGATTGTCTGCATGCTTCAAAAGGAAGTTGGCGACAGGATTTCGGCCAAGCCGGGAACGAAGGAATATGGTTCATTGTCGATCGCGGTCCAGTATTATACGAAAGCGGAAACCGTGATGATTGTTCCGAAAACAGTGTTCATGCCACAGCCAAATGTGGACTCAGCTGTCATTCGATTGACATTGCATGATGAGCCGCCAGTAAAAGTGACGGATGAGAAGTTCTTCTTCCATGTGACCAGATCAAGTTTTGCCCAGCGCAGGAAGACGATACTGAATAACCTGACCAGCCAGCTGCCGGATGGAAAGCAAAAGAAAGAAAGTATACAAGCAGCACTTCTACAGGCAGGAGTGGAGGAATCGCGCAGGGGAGAAACTCTGACGATTGAGGAATTCGCGCAATTGAGCAATGCGCTGTATCCGTATTTTCATTAACGCTCATTTTCATGAATAAGCAACGATTTCATACAAACACAGCTGTCATTAAAGTCCGGAGATTCCGGGCTTTTTTTGATTCTGGAAGGAAATCCATTATTAATGGCTATTAAATTGATTTTCAGGCAGTAGCTCTCAGATTCAGGAATAGAGAATTTAAGCAATCTATCGGCACAAACCAGGAATATCCTTGCTTATTGAATCCTCCATAGTTCAAAAAAGCACATGTCTATGGGTATCTGCATATTTTATGTAAGAATACCATTCAGCGCAGCCTGTGTGCGGGGCAATTGGAGTGAGGATGATGAATATTAACCTCATGGATATCGTCGGCAGGGTTTCGCATCAATGCGATATAATGTTCCGGGTTATCGATATCAGAGAGAAACATGGCAAAAAAATTGCGATATTATATGGTGAGGATTTCCGATTGATTGCGGATGCGCCCTATGAAGATTTAATCAAAATCGATCCGAGTATGCGCATGAGGCTGACACAGGAATTCCGGTCACTTGAAGAACAGTCATATAAGCTTTTCAGGCAGGATGTTGATTTATTGCAGCAAAAACAGGAATATGAAGCGACTGAAGGGTACAGCAAGTCGTACAACTACTTTCAGATGCCTGGGAAGGTACTCCATATTGATGGAGATCCGAATTATTTGAAAAAATGCTTGACCCTATATGAGAAAGTCGGGGTCCCGGTGTATGGATTCCATTGTAATGAAAAGGAAATGCCAGAAAAAGTCGGGATGCTGCTTGATTATTACCGGCCTGATATTTTAGTGATCACCGGGCACGATGCTTACTCGAAGTCAAAAGGGACTATGGATGATATCAACGCATATCGACACTCCAAGCATTTCGTCCAGACAGTGAGGGAAGCTCGAAAGAAAGTTCCCCATCTGGACCAGTTGGTCATTTTTGCCGGAGCCTGCCAATCCCATTTTGAGTCATTGATCCATGCCGGGGCGAACTTCGCCAGCTCCCCTTCAAGGGTGAATATCCATGCACTAGATCCAGTCTATATCGTCGCTAAAATCAGCTTTACGCCTTTCATGGAGCGGATAAACGTGTGGGATGTACTTCGCAATACATTGACTGGGGATAAGGGGCTTGGCGGCATAGAAACAAAAGGTGTATTAAGGACAGGAATGCCATATAATAAAAATTCGTCAGACTGAATAAAATACGGTCTGGCGTTTTTTTATTATTTTGGTACATATTTTAACGCATTAAAGGCCACTCTAAAATTGTTGAAATTTAGAGGAAAAAGAAGACCGAAATATATTGACTTTTAAATTTAAGTACTGTTATAATTTATGTTTTTGTTTGACTAAATAGTGTCAGCGTGTTATACTTTACACAGTGAGGTGGACCGAATGCCAAAAACATTATCGGATATCAAAAAAGCGCTTGATTCAAACTTAGGAAAAAGACTCATGCTAAAGGCCAACGGAGGACGGAGAAAGACGATTGAACGTTCTGGCGTGTTAGCGGAAACTTATCCTTCAGTTTTCGTCATCGAGCTTGACCAGGATGAAAATGCTTTTGAACGTGTTTCGTACAGCTACGCAGATGTTTTAACTGAAACAGTGGAAATTACCTTCTTTGAAGATACAACAGGATCAATAGCTTTGAGCTAATTTTTGGCTCAATGAAGTACAGGCAGTGAACTCTCGGGTTAGCTGCTTTTTATTTTGCCTTTTTTTAAAATTACAGGATAAATAAGGTGCACATGAAAATCTCTTTTTTCAAAAATACTAAGGTAACCGCGATGGTGAAAGGAGATGGTAGTAATGGGCAGAAGAAGAGGGATTATGTCTGAACGGTTGAAGGAAGAGCTTGCGAAAGAGCTTGGCTTCTATGATGTTGTCCAGAATGAGGGATGGGGCGGCATAAAGGCTAAGGATGCAGGTAATATGGTTAAGCGAGCAATTGAGCTGGCAGAACAGCAGCTTGCGAACCAGAACCGCTGACCCAGATAAGAATTCTTTAGAGACTGCCACACAGCTGTTTTCCTACAGTTGCCAATAAAATTCAGATCCATCGCGGTGCCGGGGCTAATGCTCCGGCTTTTTTAATGGCCGAAAATGGAGAGCAGCTTTCAAGTAGCTCCTTGCATTTTTAATTCTTTGTGAAATCACTGTATTCGCTAATAGGCAAATGATAAAATAAAGGAATGTTTAGCAGGGAGGCCTTGCTTATTTTACACGGAAGAATGGGTGGATTACGGCGATTGTCCAACTCTAGTGTCAAGCCCTTCGAATCGCTTTTCGGGGCTGACCAAGGCGCTTGCGCTTTTCTTTTCTTTTTGTGGTAAAATAGGACAAAATGTGGAATTCGTTAAAGTAGGTGGAAGTTGTGAAGGTTTTAGTGAAGGCGCCGGCAAAGATCAATTTGTCATTGGATGTTTTGCACAAACGTCCGGACGGTTACCATGAGGTGGAAATGGTCATGACGACGATTGATTTGGCTGATCGCATTGAACTTAGTTTATTAGAAGAAGACAGGATTGTTATCCATTCCCATAATCGTTTTGTTCCGGATGACCAGCGGAACCTTGCTTACCAGGCAGCGCATCTGTTGAAGGAAAGGTACCAGGTGAAGCAAGGCGTTCTTATTGGCATTGAGAAGACCATTCCGGTGGCAGCAGGTCTTGCAGGCGGCAGCAGTGATGCAGCAGCTACATTAAGAGGGTTGAATAAGCTATGGAAGCTTGGTCTGTCAATGGACGAGCTGGCAGTGCTGGGCGCGGAAATTGGCTCAGATGTATCTTTCTGTGTGTACGGAGGAACGGCGCTTGCTACAGGCAGAGGGGAAATAATCGAGCAGCTGCCAGCACCGCCGACGTGCTGGGTTGTATTAGCGAAACCGTTTATCGGTGTATCGACTGCGGAGGTATATCGCCGCCTTAATGTGGAAAAGGTTCAGCATCCGCCTACAAAGCAAATGATTTCCGCTATTGAAAATGGAGATTTCAATGAAGTCTGCAATAGTGTCGGAAACGTTTTGGAAGATGTAACGCTTTCGCTATATCCTGAAGTAGCGCAAATAAAGGACCAAATGAAGAGATTCGGTGCCGATGCTGTCTTGATGAGCGGAAGCGGCCCGACCGTATTCAGCCTTGTGGCACATGATTCACGAATGCATCGCATTTATAACGGTCTTCGAGGATTTTGTGACCAGGTATTTGCAGTAAGGATGCTTGGAGAGCGACATACCCTTGATTAAATCCGTATAATGGTGGTATATTAACCTTAAATATTCGGATTTTGGAGGTTCTTGAATGAAATTTCGACGCAGCGAGCGTTTGATCGATATGACGACTTATTTACTTGAACATCCGCGCCAATTGGTACCGTTAACCTATTTTGCCGAGAAGTATGGTTCAGCTAAGTCCTCGATCAGTGAAGATCTCGGAATCATCAAAGAAACATTTGAACAGCGGGGAATAGGTGTTTTGCAGACTGTGCCAGGCGCAGCGGGCGGAGTCAAGTTCCACGTTCATGTCAGTGAGGAAAAAGCACGGAAGGCAATCGATGAACTTTGTACCATCATGGCAAGTCCTGACCGGTTGCTGCCAGGCGGCTACCTTTTCATGAACGATATCCTCGGCAATCCTGCAATTGTGCAGGAAGTAGGCAGGCTGCTTGCTTCTGCTTTTGCTGAAAAGGATATTGAAGTGGTCATGACCGTGGCAACTAAGGGAATACCAATTGCGTATGCAGTCGCAAGCCAATTGAATGTACCTGTAGTCATTGTCAGAAGAGATAGCAAAGTGACTGAAGGATCGACTGTTAGCATAAATTACGTTTCAGGTTCATTAAAAAGAATCCAGACAATGGTGCTATCAAAACGCAGCCTTGCAGAGGGGTCGAAGGTACTGATTGTCGATGACTTCATGAAAGCGGGCGGTACCGTGAATGGCATGATCAACTTGCTAGAGGAATTTAATGCTGAATTAGCAGGGATAGCCGTACTGGTTGAATCGGAGAATATAGAAGAAAGACTTGTCGATGAGTATCTATCACTTGTACGCCTATCAGATGTCGACGTAAAAGAACGTAAAATTACCGTGAGTGAAGGAAATTACTTCGCTCGCAGAGAATAGTTGTTCATATAAACAATAGATGGGGTGACAATATGAATATTGTACAGACTTCAAACGCGCCAGCCGCAATCGGTCCATATTCACAAGGTGTGGTTGTGAACAATCTTTTCTACAGCTCTGGCCAGATTCCTCTGACTCCAGAGGGTGTAATGGTAGAGGGAGATATCCAGGCCCAGACACATCAGGTATTCCAAAACTTGAAAGCAGTACTAGAGGCTGCAGGTGCATCACTTGAAACAGTCGTAAAAGCAACAGTATTCATCAAAAACATGGATGAATTCGCTCAATTGAATGAAGTATATGCAGAGTATTTCAATGTGCATAAGCCAGCTCGCTCAACAGTAGAAGTGGCAAGGCTGCCAAAGGATGCCCTGGTGGAAATCGAAGTAGTAGCGCTCGTTAAATAACGGGCGTTTTTTTTATATTGAAAGAGTAGTAAACATCTGGAGGGGAAAACGAAATAAATCTTAAATCTGTTAAACTTATGCCCGTTAAGGATGGCGCTTTTTTCAGAGAAGGCTCATTTATGTGTCTCCATGGTCGCTACGGATAGCGCTTTTTTCGGAATTAGCTCCGTTTCGTGCCTCCACCGCTGTGAAGGAAGACGGTTAAAAGAAAAGACATCATCAAAAAGTTTTTCCTGTATAGAATTTTAAGGAAGTCTAAAAGCCCTTGAAAATTTCAGAGCCGTTTTTCGATGCGTCAATAGCCAAAAAAGCCTATTTTACAGGCTTTTTTAAAAAGAAAAGGCTTTCAATATAAAAAAGTTCACAATTTCGCCCTATTTTTTCAAAAAAATTTTCTTGTAAAAGAAGGAGATTTGATTTCTACGTGGAATTATTTAACTAGAATTTTATCTATTTGTAAAGGTGGTGAACAGAATGGAAGTAACTGACGTAAGATTACGCCGCGTTAATACAGATGGACGGATGAGAGCGATCGCTTCCATCACGCTTGACAACGAGTTTGTTGTCCATGATATCAGGGTGATTGATGGAAACAACGGCCTATTTGTTGCAATGCCAAGTAAACGCACTCCTGATGGCGAGTTCCGTGATATTGCGCATCCGATCAATTCGGGTACACGCGGAAAAATCCAGGACGCTGTTTTGGCAGAGTACCACCGTTTAGGTGAATTAGAAGTTGAATTCGAAGAAGCTGGCGCTTCCTAGGATATATAATTGCATAACAACAAGAGCCTGCTGCATAAGTTAGGCTCTTTTTTATTTCCCCGGTTTGTCCGCTTGATAAACCTATTAATATGAAATTTTCTCCATTTATTTTGTGATATACCTTCCCCCCTAAACTGACAAATAATTGTACTTGTTCTTCTATTCTTGAAATGGCCGGCTATTTAAGATATATTCGTAATGGATAAAAAGGTAAATTGGAGGCCTGCTAATGTCTAATCGTTATGCAATCATTTTAGCAGCCGGTCAGGGAACAAGAATGAAGTCCAAATTGTATAAAGTTCTTCACCCTGTTTGCGGCAAGCCAATGGTACAGCATGTAATTGACCAGGTGAAAAGTCTTGATATAAACGAAATCGTGACCATTGTTGGTCATGGAGCAGAAAAAGTGAAAGAGCAGCTTGGTGAGGTGAGCCAGTATGCGCTGCAGGCGGAACAGCTGGGAACAGCTCATGCTGTGCAGCAGGCAGGAGACATGCTTGCTGATAAAGAAGGTGTCACAATCGTAGTCTGCGGTGATACTCCTTTAATCAAGGGTGAAACAATGGAAGCCCTTTTCAAGCATCATGAAGAGACAAGCGCCAAAGCGACCATCCTCACTGCAAGAGCTGAAGACCCGACGGGTTACGGCCGTATCGTGCGGAACTCAGAAGGCTTTGTCGAGAAAATCGTCGAACATAAGGATGCAAATGAGCAGGAAAGAAACATTAATGAAATCAATACAGGTACATATTGCTTCGACAATAAAATGTTATTCGAGGCGATCCAGAATGTGTCGAACGATAATGTTCAGGGAGAATACTATCTTCCGGACGTCATCGAAATCCTGAAAAATCAGGGCGAGATCGTATCTGCCTATGTGACAGATAACTTTGCAGAGACACTTGGTGTCAATGACCGGGTTGCTCTTGCACAAGCAGAACGCACGATGAAAAACCGGATCAATGAGTATCATATGCGCAATGGCGTATCATTCATTGACCCTGATAACACGTATATTGGACCAGACGTGAAGGTTGGACAGGATACGGTTATTTTCCCGGGAACAACTCTTTCTGGCGGCACAACCATCGGTTCAGATTGCCAGATTGGACCTAATACTGAAATCAGCAACTGCGAGATTGGCAATAATACAGTTATCCGCCAATCAGCGGCTTTTGACAGCAAGATTGGCTCCGAAGTCAATATTGGGCCTTTCGCGCATATCAGGCCTGATTCTGATATTGATGATGAAGTAAAGATCGGCAATTTTGTCGAGATTAAGAAAGCGGTATTTGGCAAAGGAAGCAAAGCTTCCCACCTTAGCTATATCGGTGATGCAGAAGTCGGTGCTGATGTGAATATCGGCTGCGGTTCGATCACAGTGAATTATGATGGCAAAAACAAGTTCCTGACCAAGATTGAAGACGGCGTATTCATTGGCTGTAATTCGAATCTTGTTGCACCTGTGACGATTGGAAAAGGCGCGTATGTAGCAGCCGGTTCCACAATCACTGAAGATGTTCCAGGTGAGGCCCTGGCGCTTGCACGTGCTCGTCAAGTCAACAAAGAAGATTATGTAGGGAAAATGAACGTAAAGAAATAAGAGTCTTGGAGGTCCGAAATGTCAAACCAGTATCTTGATCCAAATTTAAAGGTTTTTTCACTTAACTCAAACGTTGAACTTGCCCAGGAAATCGCAAAGGTAATCGGTGTCGAGTTAGGGAAATGCTCTGTATCCCAGTTCAGTGACGGAGAAATCCAGATTAACATTGAAGAAAGCATCCGTGGCTGTGATGTGTATGTCATCCAGTCGACTAGCTCTCCAGTTAATGAAAACATCATGGAATTGCTGATCATGATCGATGCATTGAAGCGCGCATCTGCTAAAACAATCAATATTGTTATGCCTTATTACGGCTATGCAAGACAGGACCGCAAAGCACGCGCTCGTGAGCCTATCACTGCCAAGCTTGTGGCAAACCTGCTTGAGACTGCAGGCGCTACCCGCGTGATCACGCTTGACCTTCACGCTCCACAAATTCAAGGATTCTTTGATATTCCGATCGACCACTTGATGGGTGTGCCAATTCTTGCTGACCACTTCAAGAGCAAGGAATTGAACGGAGACGTTGTCATTGTATCTCCTGACCATGGCGGTGTTACTCGTGCAAGGAAGATGGCGGAAAGATTGAAAGCACCAATCGCGATCATCGATAAGCGCCGTCCGAAGCCAAATGTGGCTGAAGTCATGAATATCGTTGGTAATATTGAAGGCAAGGTTGCCATTTTGATTGACGATATTATTGATACTGCAGGAACGATTACATTGGCTGCCAATGCATTGGTAGAAAATGGCGCACTAGAAGTATACGCTTGCTGTACGCACCCTGTATTGTCAGGTCCGGCTATCGAGCGTATTGAAAACTCCAAGATTAAAGAACTGGTTGTGACAAATTCAATCGCGCTTGCTGAAGAAAAGCGCGTTGAAAAAATCCACCAGCTGTCAGTTGCACCACTGATTGGGGAAGCCATCATCCGCGTCCATGAAGAGCAATCTGTCAGCACTCTATTTGATTGATTTTATAAGGAATAACAGGCTTGCCATGCGGCAAGCCTACTCTTGTTTCTGATTGCTTTTTTTAAGGTCTGGGCTGACCAAGGCGCTTGTGCTTTTTTCATCATTACCTTAGGGGAGGCTGGCGCTGTCAAGAAAAGCCAGTAATTGTGACAGGTTTCAAGAGAACAGGGCCAAAGCTGTCAAGAAAAGCTAGTTATTGTGACAGGTTTCAAGGAAACAGGATCAAAGCTGTCAAAAAAAGCTAGTTATTGTGACAGGTTTCAAGGAAACAGGGTCAAAGCTGTCAAGAAAAGCTGTTTATTGTGACAGGTTTCAAGGAAACAAGGCCAAAGTTGTCAAGAAAAGCTGATTATTGTGACAGGTTTCAAGGAAACAAGGCCGAAGCTGTCAAGAAAAGCTGTTTATTGTGACAGGTTTAAAGGATACGGGTTCAAAGCTGTCAAGAAAAGCTGTTTATTGTGACAGGTTTCAAGGAAACAGGGGTAAAGCTGTCAAGAAAAGCTAGTTATTGTGACAGGTTTCAAGGAAAAAGGGCCAAAGCTGTCAAGAACCTGTTGCAATGTCCCCCGGAAAGCAATGGCCTGGAACGAAAATCAACAGCCATGTTTAAAAGGCTCAAAAAGTAAAACGTTTAGACCTTCCTATTTTGGGGCATTTTTTATATAGACAAGAACTTACGAAATAGGAAGGGGACAAAACCATGAGTGCAACATTGAAAGCAAATGAGCGAACAGGTACTCAACGTTCTACCTTGAGGAAATTACGCCAGGAGGGCAATATTCCGGCAGTGGTCTACGGAAGGAAGACTGACAGCAAGTCCATCTATGTGGACAGCATTGAGTTTGTGAAGACCATCCGTGAAAATGGTCGTAATGGAATCATTTCTCTTGATGTTGGCGGCAGCCAGCATAGTGTCATGCTGACAGATTATCAGGCAGACCATATCAAGAATGAAATTCTTCATGCTGATTTCCTTGTTGTTGATAAAAGCTCCAAGGTACATGCTAGTGTTCGGTTGAACATTGTTGGCGAGGCAGCGGGTGTCAAGGATGGCGGCGTCCTACAGCAGCCGATCCACGAAGTAAACATTACAGCGACTCCAGGAAACATCCCTGAAGGCATTGATGTGGATGTGACGAACCTGCAAGTTAATGAAAACCTGACACTTGCTGATATCAAAACAGGAAATTACGAAATAAATGATGATGAAAACACGGTAGTCGTTTCGATCCTTCCTCCTAAAGTGGAAGAAGAAATTAACTCCGGTGAAGAACAGGAACCAGGAGAGCCCGAAAATGAAGAAGGAAGAGAAACAGAAGCAAGTGAAGAATAAAGCGGTAATGGACGTAGCCTGAAAAAGGTTACGTCTTTTGCGGTTTTCATGTACATTAGAAATAGATGTTCTTTCTGGGTCCCGACAAGGGAGGAAACCTATGGAAAGAAATGATATGTGTTTGGTTAGGGGTGTGGAAAGTGAAGTTATTTGTTGGACTAGGGAATCCAGGGAGACAATATGACAAAACAAGGCATAATATCGGCTTTGAAGTCATTGATGAGTTATCAAAACGCTGGAATATCCCCTTGGATCAGGCAAAGCATAAAGGCTTATATGGGAAGGGTTTTGTTGGCGGTGAAAAGGTCATCTTGCTCAAACCTTTAACGTATATGAACCTTTCTGGTGAATCAATCAGGGCTGTTATGGATTTCTATGATATCGATCTCGAGGATTTGGTTGTGATCTATGACGATCTTGATATGCCTACCGGCAGGATTAGATTGCGCCAAAAAGGCAGTGCAGGCGGCCATAATGGAATTAAGTCGACAATTGCCCATACTGGAACACAGGAATTCAAGCGAATCAGGGTAGGAATCAGCCGGCCGACAAATGGAATGGCAATCACCGATTGGGTACTTGGCCGTTTTACAACCGAAGAAAATGAACAGATGGGCGAGGCAGTCATGAAATCTGCCGATGCTTGCGAAGAATGGATGAAAAAGCCTTTCTTAGAAGTGATGAATACATTCAATCAATGATGAATTCAGGAAAAATGGCATCCAAACATGCCAATCTCTTGATCAAGTAATATAATGTAAAAGATGAATCATACAATAGGCTAAGTGCATAAGTTCCTGCCAAAGGGTCAATAATGAATAATGACTTAATTTGGGAGGGACGGGCATGGCTATACATTATCAATGCCGTCATTGCGGCACGAATATCGGCTCATTGGACAGATTGTCTGTCCACAGTGAAAGTTTAGGGCTGCATAAGCTGACCGAGGAAGAGCGCCAGGAGATGGTATCTTACGCAGGGAACGGTGACATCCATATAAAATCGATCTGTGAAGACTGTCAGGAAGCCCTGGAACGCAACCCGGACTTCCACCAGCATGACTACCTGATTCACTGAAAAGCTTTGGATTTCATATCCAAAGCGTTTTTCTGTTTGTATATTGGCCGTATTTTTTAAAAAAGTAAAGATTAGCATTTTTTTATAGAGAGGGAGAGGTTTGGATGCAGGGGCTGAAAGCTCTATTTAGTCATCAGGATGATGTCCAATCTGTTATTTCCGGATTAGATGAGGGGCTCAGAGAACAGCTCGTCGCAGGTTTGTCTGGTTCAGCAAGGACGGTCTTCTTGGCCGCGATTTACGAACAGACGAAGCGCCCCGTCCTGATCGTGACACACAATTTATTGCAAGCGCAAAAACAATATGATGATCTTGTTAATTTAATAGGGGAAAATGATGTCTATCTATACCCGGCCAATGAGTTGATTGCCGCTGAAATAAGTATTTCAAGTCCAGAGCTTAAGGCACAGAGGATAGAAGCCCTGAATCATTGGAGTAAAAAGAATTCGGGTATCGTGATTGTCCCAATGGCCGGCTTAAGGAAGCTGCTTCCGCCGAAGGATCTTTGGTCGAAATTTCAGTTGACGTTCAAGCTCGGCGAAGAAATCGATCTCGACTCGGTCCTCAACCGTTTTGTCAGTATGGGATATGACAGGGCAGGGATGGTATCGGCCCCTGGTGAGTTCAGCGTCCGCGGCGGAATTATTGATATCTACCCGCTGACATCCGCAGATCCAATCAGGATTGAGCTTTTTGATGCGGAGGTTGATTCCATCAGGACATTCTCGCTTGAGGATCAGCGTTCGAAGGAAAAAATGAAGACGGTCGCAATCGGGCCGGCGACAGAAAACCCCATCGAGAGTGAGCAGCTGGACCGTTTGGTCACGGGCCTGGAAAGTGGGCTCTCAAGCAGTTTAAAGAAGCTTAAGGATGATAAAGCAAAAACCTTGTTGTCACAGAATATTGGCTATGAATTGGAACAGCTCCGCAACGGGCAAATACCTGATCAACTTTTCAAGTACTTATCTATAGCCTACGAAAAGCCTCAAAGTTTAATAGATTACTTGCCGTCAAAGGGTTTCCTGTTCATTGATGAAATAAGCAGGGTACAGGAAATGAATGAGTCGCTCGGCAAGGAAGAAGCGGAATGGTATACGAGTCTCCTTGGTGAAGGCCAGATCATTCATGACGTGAAAATTTCACACCAGCTTCCTGACTTGATGAGTAAAGCTGGAAAGCCAATTGTGTATCTATCATTATTTTTAAGGCATGTTCCTAACACGAGCCCGCAAAACATCATCAATATATCCTGCAAACAGATGCAGAACTTCCACGGGCAGATGCATGTCCTAAAAGGGGAAGTCGATCGCTGGCGAAAAGGAAACTATGCAGTCGTATTTCTTGGGCCGGATGCTGAAAGAGTCAAAAAGCTCGAGCGGGTTCTGGAAGACTATGAAATTGATGCGGTCAAAATGAGCGGCAAGCAGGAGCTGCTTCCAGGGAAAGTCCAAATCATCCAGGGCAGCCTGAATACGGGTTTTGAATTCCCGATCCAGAAGATTGCTGTAATCACGGAAGAAGAACTTTTTAATAAAAAAACGAAAAAACCTGCAAGAAGGCAAAAGCTTTCCAATGCAGAGAGGATCAAGAGTTATTCTGAACTTAAGATCGGAGATTATGTTGTTCATGTAAACCATGGTATCGGTAAATACCTGGGCATTGAAACGCTCGTGATCAATGGTATCCATAAGGATTATCTCCATATCCGCTACCAGGGTACAGATAAGCTTTACGTCCCTGTCGAGCAGATTGACCTTGTCCAGAAATACGTCGGCTCGGAAGGCAAAGAGCCTAAGGTCTATAAGCTGGGCGGAAGCGATTGGAAGCGTGTCAAGAGCAAGGTCCAATCCTCTGTCCAGGATATTGCGGATGATTTGATCAAGCTCTACGCAGAGCGTGAAGCAAGTGTCGGCCATGCTTTTTCTCCGGATGGCGAAATGCAGCGCGACTTTGAATCTTCCTTCCCATATCAGGAAACAGAAGATCAGGAGAGATCCATCCATGAAATCAAGCGTGACATGGAACGGGAGCGCCCGATGGACCGCCTGCTGTGCGGAGATGTTGGCTATGGGAAAACAGAGGTCGCAATCAGGGCGGCTTTCAAGGCGATTGCCGATGGTAAACAAGTAGCTTTCCTTGTGCCAACCACCATCCTTGCGCAGCAGCATTATGAGACACTCAGGGAAAGGTTCCAGGACTTCCCGATTAACATCGGCTTGTTGAGCAGATTTCGTACCCGTAAGCAGCAAACGGAGACGATCAAGGGGCTTAAAGCGGGAAGTGTGGATATTGTCGTCGGTACCCACAGGCTGTTATCAAAGGAAATCACCTATAGAGACCTTGGGCTGCTGATTATAGATGAAGAGCAGCGTTTTGGGGTTACCCATAAGGAAAAAATAAAGAAACTGAAAACAAATGTCGATGTCCTGACATTGACAGCGACACCGATTCCAAGAACACTGCATATGTCGATGCTCGGTGTCCGGGATCTATCCGTCATCGAGACACCTCCTGAGAACCGATTCCCTGTCCAGACATATGTCATGGAATACAATGGCGGGCTTGTCCGCGAGGCGATTGAACGAGAACTTGCCAGGGACGGACAAGTATATTTCCTTTATAACCGTGTGGAGGATATCGAGCGGAAGGCAGAAGAAATTTCGATGCTTGTGCCGGATGCGCGTGTCACTTTTGCCCATGGCCGCATGACCGAAAATGAATTGGAATCGGTGATGCTTGGATTCCTTGAAGGAGAATATGATGTCCTTGTCAGCACCACAATCATTGAAACAGGTGTGGATATTCCGAACGTCAATACATTGATTGTTTATGATGCCGATAAAATGGGCCTTTCCCAGCTCTACCAGCTTAGAGGGAGGGTTGGCCGCTCCAACAGGGTTGCGTATGCTTATTTTACCTACCGGAAAGACAAAGTGCTCACCGAGGTTGCTGAAAAACGTCTCCAGGCCATCAAGGAATTCACGGAGCTGGGCTCAGGATTCAAAATTGCGATGCGTGACCTATCGATTCGCGGAGCCGGTAACCTGTTAGGCGCCCAGCAGCATGGATTTATAGATTCTGTCGGTTTCGATCTGTATTCACAGATGCTGAAGGAAGCGATTGAAGAGCGGAAACCGGAAAAAGACCAAGTCCGAAAACCTTCGATTGAAATCGATCTTGAGCTTGATGCTTATATCCCTGATAGTTATATCTCTGATGGACATCAGAAAATCGAGATGTATAAACGCTTCCGCGGTATCGAGTCACTGAGGGATGTTGACGAACTAAAAGAAGAAATCATCGACAGATTCGGAGATTATCCAGCAGAAGTCGAAACATTATTTAAAGTGGCGGAACTCAAAGTATTTGCCATCACCGCAGGCGTCGAATCGATTAAAATGGCTAAGCAGGATGTGACGATTCTTTTAACAGAGGATGGAAGCAGCCGGATTGACGGACAAAAGGTATTCAAGCTGAGCAGTCAGTACAGGAATGCGGTAGGACTTGGCATGGAAGGCAATAAGCTTAAAATGGTCGTCCATACTAGAGGAATGAAAAATGACCGCTGGTTCGAGATTACTTTCGAGATGATTAAGGGACTTCACGACTCCCAAAAAGAACAGGAAAATACCGTATCGTAATCATGTGGAAATATTTTGTAATCTAAATGTAAAACGAGAAGGTGTTTCAAAAAAGATAGACAAGGGTAATTTTTGTGTGTACGCAATTATTAGCTGGAAGGTTTATCCGTTTTTGGCACCTTTATCACTTCAATGAAAAAAATAATGAGAAGTGTATAGAACTTTCCATATGAAAGATACTAAGTTCAAATCTTGGTAAGGTTGATTAATTAAGGCATTATTTTTACCGCATGCTCTTTTCGTAAACTTTCGATCAATTATAGTCAGAACTTATACGAATAGCAGCAATTATTGAAAAACAACCTTATCTAAAAAAATAATCATCAGATGAAAGTGAGGCAACGTTGGATGAAAGCAACTGGTATTGTTCGTCGAATCGATGATTTAGGTCGTGTCGTAATTCCTAAGGAAATAAGAAGAACACTTCGTATTCGTGAAGGGGATCCACTTGAGATTTTTGTGGACCGTGATGGTGAGGTTATTTTAAAGAAATATTCCCCTATCAGTGAGCTGAGCGATTTTGCGAAGGAGTATGCAGAAGCGCTATATGATAGCTTAGGCAACCCGGTATTGATTTGCGATAGAGATACGTATATCGCAGTTGCTGGTGGTTCCAAAAAGGACTACTTGGATAAAAACATCAGTGAACTTGTTGAGAAGACGATGGAGGATCGTACTTCATCCCTTGTGAACCAGCAGACTAACATCTCGCTAGTTGAAGGAAATGAAGAGCCAGCTTCTTCTTATACAATTGGGCCAATCATTGCAAACGGTGACCCGATTGGAGCAGTCATCATCTTCTCTAAAGAAGGATCTTTAGGAGATGTCGAACAAAAAGCTGTAGAAACAGCTGCAGGCTTCCTGGCAAGACAGATGGAGCAATAATTAACTTCACCAAATTATGATCTTACTTGAAAGGGCAGCTGACGAGGCTGCCTCTTTTCGTGTTTAGAAGTATAAACTTCTTGCGAAAATAATGGTTCCCAGTTCCAGCGCTTGTCGGGGCTGATCAAGACGCTTGCGCTTTTCTTTGTTACAGGCAGCTAACAAATTCGTGTTGCCTGTTACGCTTGCGGCCGCCAGTTAGGCCCTTGTGATATAATACGTTTGAAACTGAAATTGGAAGGAGATGGGCGATGAAGCCCGTTGCAGATTCAAAGGAATTGATGAAGGGAGCCATGATTCTTACCCTGGCCGCCCTTGTGACGAAAATTTTAAGCGCTGTTTACCGTGTCCCATTTCAGAATATCGTTGGGGACATTGGTTTTTACATATATCAGCAGGTATATCCCTTCTTTGGGATTGTCATGGTCTTATCTACATACGGATTTCCGGTTGTCATATCGAAGCTTTATACGGAGCAGCAGGCTGCAGGGAATAGGGGCAGGGCTGATCGTCTTTTGGCCATTTCGCTTGTTTTTCTCGGTATGGTTGGCTTGCTTCTTTTTTTATTCTTCTTTATTGGCTCTGGATGGATTGCTGATAAAATCGGGGATCCGGAACTAAAGCCTTTATTTAAGGTTGTGTCAGTGCCATTCCTGCTCTTCCCATTCACCTCTGTGTTCAGGGGATATTTCCAGGGAAAGGGCAACATGGTACCGACAGCTATTTCACAGGTTTCAGAACAGTTCATCCGCGTCGCGACCATTCTCGTTTTGTCGGCCGTACTTGTGCAACAGGGATTCTCTCTTTATGTCACCGGAGCGGGAGCTGTTTTCGGATCGATCACAGGTGGGGTAATATCCGTTTTAATACTGGGATTCTTTTATCTGAAAAATGGAGGAAACAATCCCTTCACTTATTTTCAAATAAAGGATTTATTCCAGGATGCCGCTTGGGTCGTAAAAGCGCTGATCATTCAAGGATTTGCGATCAGCATTAGTGGCATGCTGTTAATATTGCTACAGCTGGCAGATTCCTTGAATATGTACGCTTCATTGCTGACGATGGGATTGTCAACGGAAGAAGCAAAATCGGCGAAAGGCATCTTTGACAGAGGCCAGCCGCTGATCCAGCTTGGGACAGTTGTCGCGACTTCCATGTCATTAAGCCTTGTACCGGCAATATCAGGTGACAAATCGAGTAATCGCCACGAGAAAATCCTGCCCAAAGTGAGGCTCGCACTTCAGACAAGCCTGATTTTTGGCGCTGCTGCTGCGGTTGGGCTATATAGCATCATCGTCCCAGTTAATATCATGCTGTTTGAGAATGCTGACGGATCTAATGTGCTCGGAGTGCTCAGCCTGATGATTTTATTTGGCTCAATCATCCTGACGATCATGAGCATTTTGCAGGGTCTTGATAAGTCCATCTTTCCGGCAGCAGTCATACTTGGCGGATTTGGCTTGAAATACATATTGAACCTGATGCTGATTCCGAATAACGGAACAATGGGGGCCGCTTATGCCACATTGGCTGCGATGCTGGTGGTCATGTTCATCCTTATTATAAAATTAAGGCGTGAGCTCGGTCATCCTGTTTTATCGCTTCTATTCATTGGAAAAATCCTGTTTTCATCAGTAGTGATGGCTATTTTTTTACAATTCTTTTTATATATAACAGATTTCGGTTATGACTATATTGAACCAGACAGACTCGGTGCTGTCTTCCAGGCATTAAGCGCGGTGGCACTGGGAGCACTTGTATATTTTTTAATATTGATTAAAACAAGGGCATTGAAGGAAGAGGAACTGGCGACATTGCCATTCGGCAGCAGGATTGTCCAGCTATTCTCCAGGTAATCCCTGATAAAAAGATGTTAAACAGAAGGAGGAAGCAGGCTATGACAAATAAGATATTGATTATCGGGCTTGGTGCGGGTGACCTTGACCAGCTGCCGCTTGGTGTATATAAAAAATTGAAGCAGGAGAAAAACCTGTTTTTGCGGACGAAAGAGCATCCGGTCGTAACGGATCTTGAGAAGGAAGGATTGCAGTTTCAATCCTTCGATGAAGTGTATGAGAAGCATGACCAGTTTGAGGATGTTTATGAGGAAATCACGGAGTTTCTGCTCACTGAAGCAGCTAAGGCCCCTGTCACCTATGCCGTTCCAGGCCATCCTTTGATTGCAGAACGAACGGTTCAGCTTTTACTCGAACGAGGACCAAAGCGGGATACGGAAATTGAAATCGGCGGCGGCCAGAGTTTTCTGGACGCGATGTTCCAGTCCCTGGCGATTGATCCAATTGACGGTTTCCAGCTGCTTGATGGCACAGCGCTGTCAAAGGAAGATCTGCTGTTGAAGAGCCACACCATCATTGGACAGGTTTATGATGCCTTTGTTGCCTCTGACGTCAAGCTGACGCTGATGGAAAAACTTCCAGATGATTATGAAGTTTTCATTGTGACAGCAGCGGGAAGCAGCGATGAAGTCATCAAAAAGGTCCCATTATTCGAGTTAGACAGAGAGATGGAGCTTAGCAATCTGACATCTGTTTATGTACCGCCTGTTATAGATGAGAAAATTTTATACAAGGATTTTTTGAAGCTGCGTGGAATTATATCAGAACTGCGCGGTCCGAATGGCTGCCCGTGGGATAAGAAGCAGACCCACCAGTCGCTCAAGAAATATTTGATCGAAGAGGCATATGAATTGCTGGAGGCAATCGACAATGAAGATATCGATCATATGATAGAAGAACTGGGTGATGTGCTGCTTCAAGTCATGCTCCATGCCCAAATCGGTGAGGACGAGGGCTATTTTACGATTGATGATGTCATCGAAGGCATCTCGGCAAAAATGGTCCGCAGGCATCCCCATGTGTTCGGGGACGTAACGGCAGAAAATGAAGAAGATGTGCTGAAAAATTGGCAGGAGATCAAGGAGCAGGAAAAAGACGGTGCCATAAAGTCTTTGCTGGAGGGCGCTGGAAAAGGACTGCCGAATCTGCTTAAGGCTTATGAACTGCAAAAGGAAGCCGCTAAAGTTGGATTTGACTGGAAGACAGCAGCACCCATCCTTGATAAAGTAAAAGAAGAAATCGACGAGCTCTCAGAAGAAATCACTGAAAAAGGCATCCAGGAAGATATCGAGTTGGAGTACGGAGACCTTTTATTTGCACTTGTGAATTTCGCAAGGCATTACGGTATCAACCCGGAAGAGGCACTGAACAAGACGAACCGGAAGTTCATGCGCCGCTTTGCGTATATTGAACAAAAAGCAGCGGAAAATGGCCAAGCTGTTAAAGAGTACACGCTGGATGAATTGGATGCTTTCTGGGAGGAAGCGAAGACGCAAGGTTTATAGCTCAATGCTGTTTTCTCAGAAGCAATAATTTTACGAAAAGTGCGCAGGTAAAAGAAACCAATATGGAAAAAGGGGTTTAAATACGATGAGGCTGGATAAATTTTTAAAAGTATCAAGATTGATCAAAAGAAGAACATTGGCGAAAGAAGTTTCCGATCAAGGAAGGATCTCCATCAATGGTGTGCCGGCGAAAGCGAGTACGAATGTAAAAGTGGGCGATGAATTGGCGATCCGCTTCGGACAAAAAGTCGTTTCTGCAAAAATAGAGCGAATCCAGGAAACATCCCGCAAGGATGAAGCGGCGGGAATGTATACCCTTCTTGGGGAAGAGCGGATTCCTGGGGACGATGAAGAGTAAGACGGGCTTCGTGTGAAGGCTTGTTCTATTCTCCCATCTTCAATCATAAACATGTACAAAAGTGCATTATGATTGTGAGGGGTATTAATGAGCCAATATTACGAAACGAATCAAGCGAAGAGCAATTTGCCAGACCACGATTTAGTGATGAGAGGCAGACGGACACTGGAGATCACAGGAGTAAAGCAGGTTGAAAGCTTCGATAATGAAGAGTTTTTGTTAGAGACGGTCATGGGATTCCTGGCGATCAAGGGTCAGAACCTCCAGATGAAGAATCTGGACGTCGACAAAGGAATTGTATCGATCAAAGGGAAAATCTTTGACCTGGTCTATCTGGATGACCAGCATGGGGAGAAGGCTAAAGGCTTCTTTAGCAAGTTATTCCGATGACGCTTTCGACTCAATTTTTGACGATGCTCGCCATGATATGGATGGGTACTCTATTCGGAGCTTCACTAGATACACATAATCGATTTTTAAAAAGATCTAAACGAAAATCCTGGATTGTCTTTATCAATGACGTCCTGTTCTGGGTATTCCAAGGTCTGTCGATTTTCTATGTTTTGTTTTCAGTGAATATGGGAGAATTGCGTTTTTATATCTTCCTTGCTTTATTATGCGGCTTTGCGGCCTATCAGAGCCTTTTCAAGAAACTCTATCTTAAGATGCTGGAGCGGGCTATCACCTATACGATCAATGTATATGTATTCATAGTGAAGGCTGTCAGACTGCTGATTGTCAGGCCTCTTCAGTTTTTGGCCGCAACTGCTCTGTCACTATTGATTTTGACGGGAAGAGGCCTTTATTCTCTTTTAAAATGGCTTCTTGCCGTTTTGTTATGGTTGCTCAATCACTTAATCTGGAAGCCGATTAAGTTAATATTCCTACTTTTTTGGAAACTTTTGCCGAAAACAGTTAAAAAAAGCGTCGAGAAGTTATATAATAAATTGGCAGGATTTCTAATAATAGTAAAGAATTATTCTATTAAGCCGATAAAATGGATAAAGAAATCCAAAAAGTAGGCTGTATAAACGCAAGTAATAAATGGAAATAAACAGCAAATAAATTATAAGGAGGACTGCGGGGAATGAGTGCCATCAGGAAAAAGAACATAGCCAAGATTGAAAATCAGTATGTACAGCAGCGTGAAAAAGCAGGAATAGCAGAAAGCAGGAAGCGAAAGCTGCTTTTCAGGCGCCTCGCAGTCTTTGCCCTATTCGCATCGGTCATTTCATATTTGATGATCTCAACCTACATCTCTCAGACTTCAGCCCTTGAAAAGAAGCAAGAAGATAAGGAACAACTAGAACAAAAGTTAGCAAACCTTCAAAAAGAGCAGGAAATTCTGGATGAGGAAATCGTCAAATTGAACGATGATGAGTACATAGCAAAGCTTGCCCGCAAGGAATACTTCCTGTCCGAAAAGAATGAAATTATCTTCAACCTTCCTAAAGAGAAAAAGGACTCCCAAGATTCGCCTTATTGACACTCTTTTTTCATATTCTGTATAATATAATGTAAGTTTGATTTTTTATATCTTTAAGGAGGCAAAACTTTTTTATGTCAATCGAAGTAGGCAGCAAGTTACAGGGAAAGGTAACAGGTATTACAAATTTCGGGGCGTTCGTCGAGCTGCCGGGTGGCTCAACAGGACTTGTTCACATCAGTGAGGTTGCAGACAACTATGTCAAGGATATCAATGACCACCTGAAAGTTGGCGACCAGGTTGAAGTAAAGGTTATCAATGTTGAGAAAGACGGTAAAATCGGTTTATCTATCAAGAAGGCTGTTGATAGACCTGAACGACCTGCAAGACCAGAAAGATCTGAATCAAGACCTTACTCACAGCGTCCACGCGGCGGCGGCGGCAGAGGAAACGATAATCGCAATGCTCGTCCGGAAAATTTCGAATCAAAAATGGCGAAATTCTTGAAGGACAGTGAAGACCGCCTGTCCACTCTAAAACGCGCTACCGAATCTAAGCGCGGCGGAAGAGGAGCTAGAAGGGGCTAACTTGCTGCTAAGTGAATATATATAATAGCAGGAATCATGCTATACCAAGACAAGTCTTTAATCGGGCTTGTCTTTTTGTTTTTCGGGGCTGGGTTTCTTGAAAATCAGTTCAGGATTGAACATAGGTAAAAGGAGAGGAGCTGCATTACCCGAAAAATGCTGTCGAAGTAAATTTGGGTAAAAGGAGAGGAGCTGCATTGCCCGAAAAGTGCTGTCGAAGTGAATTTGGGTAAAAGGAGAGGAGCTGTATTGCCCGAAAAGTAGTGTGGAAGCGAGTTTGGGTAAAAGGAGAGGCGTTGCATTGCCCGAAAAATGGTGCCGAAGTGAATTTGGGTAAAAGGAGAGCATTTGCATTACCCAAAAACCAATGAGGAATTGAATTTCGGTAAAAGCAAATCGTCCTGTAAACAAAAAACCTCGCTCCATAAAGGAACGAGGCTTTCGCAAGATGATGACCCCTACGGGATTCGAACCCGTGTTACCGCCGTGAAAGGGCGGTGTCTTAACCGCTTGACCAAGGGGCCATATTAAGTTAGGAAATGGAAATTGGTAGCGGCGGAGGGGATCGAACCCCCGACCTTACGGGTATGAACCGTACGCTCTAGCCAGCTGAGCTACACCGCCATATTAAAATTGTGTTTTGAGGCACAAGAAATATAATACATAGATATTAAAATAGTGTCAATGCATTTTTAAAAGAAAAGCGAAAAATATTCATAGGTAAAATTTAGCGGTGTTTGGCATGAAGATGAAAATATTCCGTGGTATTTCGAGGAATTGCATTATTTACGGGGAAATGCGTCGAACGAAACTTTGGTGCTTGTCCTTATTTTTGACAAACTTCTGGATTGCTCCCTTTTATAATAATCAGCAACGATAAAAAAACGGGGAGTGTATTAAATGCAAAAGGTAGAAAGGAACATGATGGAACCGATCGGTGAAGTTCATCTCGAGGAATCACGATTCAGGTTTGCAAAAGGCATGTCGAAGCTGCAATCCAAAATTGAAAACCTTTTCTTGAAAAAAGGCTATATCTTCTTGATTATTGGATTCTTGCTTGGCCGTGCCTTGATACTGGCAAAGTTAACCCCTTTTAGCCTTCCATTTTTTGCGGCTGTGTATTTGATCCGGAAAGACCGTGCGCCTATTGCGCTGTTTGGTCTGGTTGCCGGGGCTGCAACCTTGTCTTTTACTGACGCCGTCTTCACCTTCGCTTCTGTCTTCCTATTTTTACTGTTATTCAAGCTGACAGGAAAATGGATTCAGAACTCGATGAAAGTCCTTCCGGTTTATATATTTTTTACTATTTTAATAGGCAAAATGTTAAAAGCGCTAATTTTGTCAGGAAATATCACGATGTATGAAGGAATGATGACTGGAGTCGAAGCTGGGCTAGGTCTTGTGTTGACATTCATCTTCTTGCAAAGCATTCCTTTGTTGACAGCCAGCAAGCGGAAGCAGTCATTGAAAACGGAGGAAATTGTTTGTTTGATCATCATGCTTGCATCTGTGATGACGGGAACTATTGGGTGGACAGTCTATGATTTGTCTGTAGAGCACATCATGTCCCGGTATCTGGTTCTCATTTTTTCATTTGTCGCTGGTGCTACAGTTGGCTCCACAGTTGGGGTCGTCACTGGACTGATCTTCAGTCTTGCGAATGTGTCGAGTTTTTACCATATGAGTCTGCTGGCTTTCTCCGGATTGCTTGGCGGATTGCTAAAAGAAGGAAAGAAGCCAGGGGTGGCACTCGGTCTTTTCATTGCCACACTGTTGATTGGCATGTATGGCGAGGGAGGCGGTGCGCTGAGCCAGACGCTGACCGAATCGGCTGCAGCTGTCCTGTTGTTCTTCCTGACGCCGCAATTGCTTACGTCAAAAATCGCCAAACATATTCCGGGTACAGCGGAGTATTCAGCAGAACAGCAACAATATATGAGAAAAATGAGAGATGTGACTGCGCAGCGTGTCGTCCAGTTCTCAAATGTATTCGAGGCTCTGTCGAAAAGCTTTACTACCCTGCAGGTGCAGGATGAAACACTGGAAAGTGACCGCGATATGGATTATTTCTTGAGCAATGTCACAGAAAAGACATGCCAGACATGCTTTAAAAAAGACCATTGCTGGACAAGGAACTTTAATACAACCTATGACTATATGAGTGAGATTATGCAAGAGATGGATCAAAATTCTGGTGCCGTACCGCAAAAACTTTCACGCGAATGGGACAAGCATTGCACCAGGTCGAAAAAGGTCATGGAAATCATGCAGCAGCAGCTTAACTATTATCAGGCAAATAAAAAGCTAAAGAAACAGGTTCAGGAAAGCAGGCGTCTCGTGGCAGACCAATTGCTTGGTGTATCAGAAGTCATGGGCGATTTCGCTAAGGAAATCCAGCGTGAGCGTGAAAATCACTCAAAGCAAGAGGAACAAATTCTGGAGGCGCTCCAGGACTTTGGCATTCATATCGAGCATGTGGAGATTTACAGCCTTGAGCAAGGCAATGTAGATATCGATATGACCATTCCATATTGCCAGGGACATGGTGAATGCGAAAAGCTGATCGCACCGATGCTTTCGGATATCCTGCAAGAAAATATCGTAGTCAACTCTGAGGAATGTTCTACATTCCCGAATGGTTTTTGCCATGTGACATTCCGTTCTGCAAAGGCATTTGCTGTAGCGACAGGAGTGGCACATGCCGCAAAGGATGGAGACCTCATTTCGGGTGACAGTTACTCCACCATTGAGCTGAGCGGAGGGAAGTATGCCATTGCCATCAGTGATGGCATGGGCAATGGCGAAAGGGCGCATTCCGAAAGCCGGGATACTTTATTGCTGCTTCAGCAAATCTTGCAATCTGGAATCGAAGAAAAAGTAGCGATCAAGTCCGTGAACTCCATTTTGTCATTAAGGACAACCGATGAAATTTTCTCCACCCTGGACTTGGTCATGATCGATCTGCAAAACGCATCTGCCCGATTCTTGAAAATTGGCTCGACGCCGAGCTTCATCAAGCGTGGCGGAAAGGTGATGAAGGTCCAGGCGAGCAACTTGCCGATGGGCATCCTTCAGGAATTCGAGGTGGATGTCGTGAGCGAACAGCTTAAGGCAGGCGATCTGCTGGTGATGATGAGTGATGGCGTATTCGAAGGGCCTAAGCATGTCGAGAATTATGATTTATGGATGAAAAGGAAAATCACGGAGCTTCAGACAGAAGATCCGCAGGCAATCGCCGACTTGATTATGGAGGAGGTCATCCGTTCACGGGACGGATCTATCGAAGATGACATGACCGTGGTCGTCGCCAAAATCGATCACAATATCCCGAAATGGGCTTCTATCCCGGTCACCAATTATCAAAAGAGAGCTTAACGGTTTATTTTGAGCAATATACTCTTCCTTTATGTATATTTCCCCTCGGCTTCGTCGAAAATGGTAACAAATTTATTATAGGCTTCTATCTTTTACTAGATTGTAAAATTAGAGCCTGGAAGTGAGGGGATTGCATGAAAACAGGTACAATCAGACAAGTATTGCTCATTACGGATGGCTGTTCGAACCAGGGTGAAGATCCGATTGCGATGGCTGCACTGGCCAAGGAGCAGGGGATAACAGTCAATGTCATTGGTGTGATGGAACAGGATGTTATAGATGAACAGGGCATGACGGAAATCGAGGGAATCGCTATGTCGGGCGGCGGTGTCAGCCAGATCGTGTACGCGCAGCAATTATCGCAGACTGTCCAGATGGTGACGAGGAAGGCGATGACCCAGACACTTCAAGGTGTAGTGAACAAGGAACTCCAGCAAATCCTTGGAGGCGGCCGTACAGTGGAAGACCTTCCGCCGGAGCAGCGCGGTGAGGTGATGGAGGTTGTGGACGAGCTTGGGGAAACAGTTGAGCTGGATGTGTTGATTCTTGTCGATACGAGCGCGAGCATGAAGCACAAGCTTCCTACAGTGAAAGAAGCCTTGCTGGACTTGAGTTTAAGCTTGAATGCAAGGTCAGGAGATAACCGCTTTTCGGTGTTTGTATTTCCCGGGAAACGAAAAGATGTCGAAAAACTGCTGGATTGGACGCCGAAACTTGAGTCACTCACGAGTATTTTTGCCAAGCTGACAACTGGAGGGATTACGCCGACAGGTCCTGCCATTCGCGAGGCACTTTCCCATTTTAATAAAAAACGATCTTTAAGGAGCCTATTGTCCGGTGATGATGAATCCTTCTTTGAAGAATCTGTGTAAAGTCATTCCTGGTACGATCATTGAAGGGAAATGGCATCACAATCGATATACAATCATAAAAGAGCTTGGCTTTGGAGCGAATGGGATTGTTTATCTGGCAAGGTACAATAACAAACAAGTCGCGTTGAAGATGAGTGATAATGGAATGTCGATCACTTCTGAGGTCAATGTGCTGAAATCTTTTGCCAAGGTCCAGGGATCTGCCCTCGGACCTTCTTTGCTGGATGTGGATGACTGGGAACGTCCTGGAAAAAAGGTGAGCTTTTATGCAATGGAATTCATTAAGGGACCTGATTTCCTGGCTTTCCTGCAGCAAAAAGGCCCGGACTGGACCGGAGTGATGATCCTTCAGTTGCTTGCAGATTTGCAGCTGCTTCATGAAAATGGATGGGTATTTGGCGATCTGAAGCCGGATAATCTAATTGTGACTGGGCCGCCTGCAAGGATTCGCTGCATAGATGTCGGCGGTACGACAATGCAAGGACGGTCGATAAAAGAGTTCACTGAATTCTTTGACCGAGGCTATTGGGGTCTCGGAAGCCGGAAAGCAGAACCAAGCTATGATTTATTTGCTGTCGGCATGATCATGGTCAACACCGCATATCCAAAAAGATTTACGAAGAAGTCTGGCGGATTAAATGAAATCATGGAAAAAGTAAAACAAAGCCGAGATTTGAAGATCTATGAAAAGGTCATCTACAAGTCACTTGCAGGTAAATATCAATCCGCCATGGAGATGAGGTCCGAGCTGCTGCAAGTCCATCAGCCAGCTGTGGAGCCGAAAAGAAACACTCGGCAGCAAAAGACTGCACCGCCCAAACAAACGCAATCACATACAAAGGCAAATCCAGCGAGGACCAATTCAAACGCAGCCTCCCGGCAAACACGGAAGGGATACAACAAGAATAAGAAGAAATCTACTGCGCTTGAAACAGTCACCATCATTTTGATTATCTCTTTATTATATTTTTTCTATATTTATAGCCAGATTACCTGATTTTTTGAAACCTTTTGCACTCTCGTCCGTACATAAGGGATTAAAGCTCTGTTCTTTGAAAAAAGAGACCTGAAAGTGTTAAGCTGAAAAATAACAAATATGTTTTATTAGAAGATTAATGGGTTGCCCGCATGGGTATAGTCTTAAACCGGCAATCCTAGTAAGGAAGAACAAGATGATTGAGACAAAGGTAAATGCCTTTCTTGAAAAGCATGATTTTCAGCTGAATAATAAGTCAATTGCAGTTGGGGTTTCGGGAGGCCCTGACTCGCTCGCACTGCTCCACTTTTTATCTGAGCAGCGGGTAAGGAACTCACTCAAAATTGTAGCAGTCCACGTGGACCATATGTTCCGGGGTGATGAGTCCTATCAGGATGCGCTATTTGTCAAAGCTTTTTGTGAAGAGCGCAACATTCCCTTTGAAATGAAAAGGGTGGATGTGCCGGCCTTTATGCGCGAGACAGGGTTAAGCTCCCAGCAGGCTGCCCGTGCATGCCGATACGAATTTTTTCAGCAAGTAATGGAGCAGCACCAACTTCATTACCTTGCATTGGGGCATCATGGTGATGACCAGGTCGAAACGGTACTGATGAGGCTCACCAGAGGAAGTTCCGGAAAAGCCAGGGCAGGGATGCCTTTTTCAAGGCAATTCGGTTCGTTCATGATTTTCAGGCCTTTTTTATGCCTGACAAAAGAAGATCTGGAAATGTACTGCTCCATTAATTCCTTGGAGCCAAGAATCGATCCCAGCAATGAAAAGGAATACTATAGCAGGAATCGATTTAGGAAAAATGTTCTCCCTTTTTTAAAAGAAGAGAATCCTGCGGTCCATGAGCACTTCCAGCGTTTCAGCGAGGAGCTGCAGATGGATGAAGAGTATCTTATTGAATTAACTAGCGAAGAATTGAATAAAGTAATGAAGAAAGAGGACAAAAGGATAAGTATTAGTATCCGTTCTTTTCAGGAAATGCCAATGCCTTTACAAAGAAGAGGGATTAAACTAATATTAAATTATCTTTACAATGATCGACCTGCTTCTCTTTCCGCTATACATATTGAAAAGATTTTTTCAATAATTCGCAATCCCCATCCATCAGGTACTCTTGATTTCCCCGGCGGTTTAAGAATTATACGATCGTATGGAAATTGCCACTTTGAATTGAATCCGCCAAAAAGGCAAAGCTATCGTTTTGAATTATCAGGACCAGATCAGCTGATTTTGCCGAATGGTGATGTCATCGAGGCTCAATTGCTCAATGATTCTCATGAACGGGAACTTTCCAATGATTGCTTTATCGTAGACCTGGAACAAGCAGGGACTCCGCTGATTATCCGGACAAGGCAAAATGGCGACCGGATGTCATTAAAGGGGATGGAGGGTACAAGAAAGGTGAAGGATATTTTCATCGATATGAAAATCCCACTGGACAAAAGAGATGAATGGCCGATTGTGACAGACAGTGAAGACAGGATCCTATGGCTTCCGAGCCTGAAAAAATCGAACAGTGAAGCAACAAAAGGAAACAGGTTATTACTATTAACTTATATAAAGTATTGATATCTTCCAGGGGGCACAAGGATCATGATGAAAAATGATATTGAAAAGGTATTATTTACAGAAGAGGAAATTCAGGAAAAGACAAGGCAGCTAGCGGCTCAATTAACAGATGAATACAAGGACCGTTTTCCGCTGGCCATTGGTGTTTTAAAAGGTGCGATGCCATTTATGGGCGACCTGCTCAAGCGTGTGGATGCGTACCTTGAAATGGACTTCATGGATGTTTCCAGCTATGGGAATGCGATGGTTTCTTCCGGAGAGGTGAAAATCCTTAAAGACCTTGATACCTCTGTAGAAGGAAGAGATATCCTGATCATCGAGGACATCATCGACAGCGGTTTGACACTCAGCTATTTGGTTGAGCTTTTCAGATACCGCAAGGCAAAATCAATCAAAATTGTCACACTGCTCGACAAACCTACAGGAAGAAAGGCAGATATTACAGCTGACTATGTAGGATTCATCGTACCTGATGAGTTCGTTGTCGGATATGGTCTTGATTATGCGGAAAAATACCGCAACCTGCCATATATCGGAGTTTTGAAGCCAGAAGTGTACACAAAATAAAACGGTTACGATTTAGTGAATGAAATTCTACATTTTGATTAAGAAGCAAATATTCTGAATGTTAATTTCTTGTATTAGCATAATTTGCTATGATACTATTTAGTATAGTTTGTCTACCGTGGGAGGAGGTAAGGGATGAATCGGATCTTCCGTAATACCATCTTTTATTTATTGATATTTTTAGTCATTATCGGAGTTGTGAGTTTCTTTAATGGCAATAACCAGCCAACTGAACCAATCTCTTACGATAAATTCATGCAGGAACTTGAGGCAGGCAATGTTGATGGTGATTTGACACTGCAGCCTGAACGTGGTGTGTATGAAGTAAGAGGCCAGATGAAAGGCCAGGAGGAAGGCAAAGGCTTCATCACATATGTCTGGAGCAATCCAGATACCTTAAACAGGATTGAACAGGCAGCACAAGCTGCGGATGTTGAAATTTTACCTGCTAAGGAAACGAGTGGATGGGTGACGTTCTTTACGTCGATCATTCCATTTATCATCATTTTCATTCTCTTCTTCTTCTTGCTGAATCAGGCTCAGGGCGGCGGAAGCCGTGTCATGAACTTCGGCAAGAGCAAAGCGAAGCTTTATAACGAAGAAAAGAAGAAAGTCCGCTTCAAGGATGTAGCGGGTGCGGATGAAGAAAAGCAAGAACTTGTCGAGGTTGTCGAGTTCCTGAAAGACCCTCGCAAATTTGCTGACCTTGGGGCTCGCATTCCAAAGGGAATTCTTTTGGTAGGACCTCCGGGTACTGGTAAGACCTTGCTAGCCCGTGCTGTTGCCGGGGAAGCTGGAGTGCCATTCTTCTCCATCAGTGGTTCCGACTTCGTAGAAATGTTTGTCGGTGTCGGTGCATCTCGTGTGCGTGACTTATTTGAAACAGCTAAAAAGAATGCTCCATGTATCATTTTCATTGATGAAATCGATGCAGTCGGCCGCCAGCGTGGCGCTGGACTCGGCGGAGGGCATGACGAGCGTGAACAAACGCTTAACCAGTTGCTTGTAGAAATGGATGGATTCGGAGCCAACGAAGGAATCATCATCGTTGCAGCGACGAACAGACCTGATATTCTTGATCCGGCATTGCTGCGTCCAGGACGTTTTGACCGCCAGATCACTGTTGACCGTCCAGATGTAACAGGACGTGAAGCGGTATTGAAGGTACACGCTAGAAATAAGCCTCTGGATGAGTCAGTTAACTTGAAAAGTATCGCGGCCCGCACTCCAGGCTTCTCTGGAGCGGACCTTGAAAACCTACTGAACGAAGCTGCGCTTGTTGCAGCCAGAAGAAATAAGAAGAAGATTGACATGCTGGACTTGGATGAAGCAACAGACCGCGTTATTGCCGGTCCTGCCAAGAAGACCCGTGTCATCTCGAAGAAAGAAAGAAATATTGTTGCATTCCATGAAGCTGGCCACACGGTCATTGGGGTTGTTCTCGATGAAGCGGAAATGGTCCATAAGGTAACGATTGTTCCTCGCGGGCAGGCAGGCGGTTATGCTGTCATGCTTCCAAAAGAAGACCGTTACTTCATGACAAAGCCAGAGCTTCTTGATAAAATCACTGGCCTCCTTGGCGGCCGTGTAGCTGAAGAAATCGTCTTTGGCGAAGTAAGCACAGGTGCACACAATGACTTCCAGCGTGCTACTGGCATTGCGAGAAGAATGGTTACTGAATTCGGTATGAGTGATAAGCTCGGACCATTGCAATTCGGCCAGGCACAGGGCCAGGTATTCTTAGGCCGTGACCTGAACAATGAACAAAACTATTCTGACAAGATCGCATATGAAATCGATGTGGAAATCCAGACAATCATCAAGGATTGCTATGCGAGAGCGAAAAACCTGTTAACAGAGCATCGTGATAAGCTTGATATCATTGCGAACACATTGTTAGAGGTAGAAACTCTTGACGCAGACCAAATTAAGCATTTGATCGACCATGGCCGTCTTCCTGACCGCAAAGTCAGCGTTGATAACGACGACATGAAAGTAACGATCAACAAGAAAAAAGATGAGATGCCTGCAATCGAAGAAACTGACAAGAAAATCGATTCAGTTATCGAAGATCCAAAGGCCATCGATGAAAATCCTAAAGAATAGAAATTATCAAGCAGGTGCTCTTAACGGAGCACCTGCTTGTTTTCTTTCCCGATAGTGCTTAACAAAGAGTCCTTGCCAGAATTGAGCAGCTTATGTCGCTTTCGCATTCTTGGCGACTTTTTTTAGTGAATTCCCAGCGATTATGATATGATATTTTCAGTATTGATTCAGAAAACTATTATAAGTTGGTGAATAGCTTGATTTTTGTTTTTGACGTCGGGAATACAAATATCGTGTTAGGTGTTTATGATCAGGAAGAGTTGAAGCACCATTGGAGAATAGAAACGAACCGCCATAGAACGGAAGATGAATTTGGGATGATCGTCAAAAACCTATTTGACCATGTCGATCTTTCTTTTTCAGATATAGATGGAATCATTATCTCGTCTGTTGTGCCGCCGATTATGTTCTCGCTTGAGCGAATGTGCCAGAAGTACTTCCACATCAAACCGTTGGTCGTGGGACCTGGCATCAAGACAGGACTGGACATTAAATATGAAAATCCAAGGGAAGTCGGAGCGGACCGGATCGTCAATGCGGTCGCGGCGATCCATGAGTATGGCAGCCCTCTGGTCATTGTCGATTTCGGGACGGCGACAACCTATTGCTATATCAATGAGCATAATCAATATATGGGCGGAGCGATTGCGCCGGGAATCGGCATCTCCACTGAGGCCCTTTATTCAAGGGCAGCCAAGCTTCCTCGGATAGAAATCAGCAGACCAGATGACGTGGTGGGGAAAAACACAGTTTCGGCCATGCAGGCTGGCATTCTGTATGGATATGTTGGACAAGTAGAGGGAATAGTTAAACGGATGAAAGATAAGAGTAAAGTCCCTCCAAAAGTAATCGCAACTGGAGGCCTGGCAAACTTGATTGCCCAGGAATCGAATATCATCGATGCAGTCGATCCATTTTTGACATTAAAGGGACTGCAGCTTATCTATAAGCGTAATATGGATAAAAACAATTAAAGCTTCCTTGCAAAAGGGATGCATACAACTTTACAGCACGAAGGGAGTAGAAAAATGAGCGATTATTTAGTAAAGGCACTTGCTTTTGACGGACAGGTCAGGGCATATGCAGCAAAAACAACCGAAACCGTTGGAGAGGCACAGCGCCGCCATTATACATGGCCTGTAGCATCTGCCGCACTTGGCCGGACCATGACAGCTGGCTTAATGATGGGTGCGATGCTCAAGGGCGATGATAAATTGACGATTAAAATTGAAGGCGGTGGACCGCTAGGACTTATTCTTGTGGACAGCAATGCCAAGGGACAGGTAAGGGGCTATGTATCAAATCCCCATGTCCACTTCGACTTGAACGAGCATGGCAAGCTTGATGTAAGACAAGGCGTCGGTACAGACGGAACGCTTACAGTCGTGAAGGATTTGGGGCTGCGCGACTATTTTACAGGACAGGTGCCGATTGTATCAGGTGAGCTTGGTGAAGACTTCACTTATTATTTCGCAACATCTGAACAGGTCAATTCTTCAGTTGGTGTAGGTGTACTGGTTAACCCTGATAACTCCATCAAGGCTGCGGGAGGATTCATCATCCAGTTGATGCCTGGGACAACAGAAGAAACGATTACGGCGATTGAACAACGATTGCAATCGATTCCGCCAGTATCAAAGTTGATTGAAAAAGGGTTATCTCCGGAAGAGTTGCTGGAAGAGTTGCTTGGTAAAGAGAATGTGAAATTCCTTGATACAATGCCAGTGAATTTTGAATGCAACTGCTCGAAGGATCGATTCAGCAATGCCTTGGTGAGCCTTGGTGCAGAGGAGATTCGCGATATGATCGAGACAGAGGGTCAGGCAGAAGCACACTGCCATTTCTGCAATGAGAAATATATGTTCACTAAAGAAGAACTGGAAGAGATAGAGAGAGAAGCAAAATAAGCGATATCTGGGGGATGAGAAGTGGAAAAGAAGCAGCTTTGGTATATTATTGCCGGGTTAGCCATATTGAACGCAATAACTCTTGTGATGCTGCTAGCCAAGCCTGCGATCCTTGAAGGGAACAAGGAATCCGTTGCGAAGATTGGCAAGGAGTCAATCTCCCGCCAGGAATGGCTCACTGAGCTTGAAGAACGATACGGCCAAGAAACATTAAGGGACTTGATTGACCAGGAAGTGGTCAAACAGATGGCTGATCAATATGATATCAAGCTGTCCGATCAAGCCGTCGAACGAGAATTGACTATTTATAAGGCCTTGTATTCCACAGCAGGCAACGAGCCGAAAACAGAGGATAAATGGAAGGAGCAGATTAAGTACAGTCTGCTGCTCGAAGAAATTTTAACAAAGGATGTTAAAGTATCGGAAGAGGATATGAAGTCCTTTTACGAACAGAATAATAGTCTTTTTGATATTCCTGCCTCTTATCATCTGTCCCAAATCGTTGTCGAAACGAAAGAAGAAGCAGATTCAGCTGTGAAGGAGCTGAAGAATGGCTCCAGTTTCGCTGCTCTAGCGATGGAGCGGTCGCTCGATGAATTTTCGGCGAATGCAGGTGGAGACATCGGCTTTGTTACGGAAGAAGATGAGCTTGTTTCCCCTGAGGTCATTGATGCAGCCAAAACGCTGAAATCCGGAGAATGGACCGGACCTGTAAAAGTAGAAAATGGCTATGCGATCGTCTATCTTCATGAGAAACTCGAAGGAAAAAAGTATGCCTACAAAGAAGTCGAGAATCAGATTCGCAGGCAAATTGCACTTGAACAAATGGATATCCCTGTTTCAGCTCGGGCATTCTGGAATGATGCAGATGTCAGCTGGTTTTATGGAGACAACGGGAAGAAATAATGGAGAAGCACGGGTTGGCGTCGACCGGTGCTTTTTTGTTTAGAGAGATTCAAAATAGGTTAGTTTAAAAGGGATAGATTTCTTTACGATCATGCTTTTGAACCGGGTAGGATGATTTTATGTAAAAGAGTCTAGGCTAAAGACGGATTTCAGTTTTTGTCGAAGCATACTGATTGACATAGACTTAAAGTACTGGTAAATTTTAATAAAACCAATTAAAATAGTCGGATTAAGGGGTGGGTAATTTGGTACGTATTGCAAATTCAATTACAGAGTTGATCGGCCAGACACCAATTGTGAAGCTGAACGGACTTGGTGATGACCAAAGTGCGGATGTTTATTTAAAGCTTGAATACATGAACCCTGGCAGCAGCGTCAAGGATCGTATCGCATTGGCGATGATCGAGGATGCAGAAGCAAACGGAGTCCTGAAACAAGGCGATACAATCATTGAGCCAACGAGCGGCAATACAGGAATCGGCCTGGCAATGGTGGCAGCAGCCAAAGGATACAAGGCGATCCTCGTCATGCCAGAAACGATGAGCATGGAGCGAAGGAATCTTTTGCGTGCCTATGGTGCCGAACTTGTATTGACTCCTGGACCAGAAGGAATGGGCGGTGCCATCCGCAAAGCGTCGGAACTGGCAAAGGAAAAGGGATACTTCATGCCTCAACAATTCGAGAATGGAGCAAACCCAAGCGTCCACGAAAGAACGACAGGTCCGGAAATCGTCGAGCAGATGGGTGACCAGCTTGATGCGTTCATCTCTGGCATCGGCACAGGCGGAACGATCACAGGAGCAGGAAAAGTACTTCGTGAAAAATATAAGGATATCAAGATTATTGCCGTAGAGCCGACGGACTCCCCAGTATTATCTGGCGGAAAACCAGGACCGCACAAGATCCAGGGAATCGGCGCCGGGTTCGTCCCAGGTGTACTTGATACAAATGTGTATGATGAAATCATAAAGGTTGAGAATGAGCAGGCATTTGAATATGCCCGCCGTGCAGCAAAAGAAGCAGGCATCCTTGGCGGAATCTCATCAGGTGCAGCCATCTATGCAGCACTGGAAACAGCGAAAAAGCTGGGCAAAGGCAAAAAGGTTCTGGCAGTCATTCCTAGTAACGGTGAACGATACCTGAGCACCCCGCTTTACCAATTTGAAGAATAGATCGATGAAGAGGCAGGCTTTGAATAGCATGTCTCTTTTTTATATGCCGGGAAAAACTAAAAACGACAATTTTCTCTAAAAAACCATCATTTTAAAAATGAAAGCGCGCCCTTCATAATGTATGATGGATAAAGAGAAAAAATTCGAGGTGAAAAACTTGCCGGACTATAGCATTCAATCAAAGACAATTCCATATACAGCTTCACGTTTTTTTCATCAATATGATCATATAGCACAACAATATAAAGAGCATGTCATCCTCGAAAGCGGGAGAGGCGGGCGTTACAGTATCTCCGCTTTTAATCCCTGGATTGTTTTTTCGGGAAAAAATAATCAGCTGACAATCACTCAGGACGGGTCCTCAAATATCCTTGAGGGAAATCCTCTAGAGTTAATGAAGAATCAAATGGAAAAGTATCAGGTGCCTGAAGTGGAAGGCTTGCCTGATTTCCAGGGTGGTGCAATCGGCTACCTGAGCTATGATTATGCTCGCTATATCGAAAAGCTTCCGGCGCTGGCAAAGGATGATTCGGGAATTCCTGAGGTCTACTTCCAGCTATTCAAAGAATGGTTTGTCTTTGACCACCAAACAGAGAAGCTTTGGCTGATGGCCCTGACGGAAAAGGGCCAGGAAAAGCAGTCAGAGGACAAGCTTGCTGGCTGGTTAATGCAGTGGGAGGCTGATGTACCTGCAGTTGAAGCTGAACACAAACCTGCAACCGATGAACTGCAAGTCTCCATGGATGAAGCTGAATTCATGGAAGCAGTAAAGAAGGTACAGCAATACATTGCCCAGGGGGACGTCTTCCAGGTGAATCTGTCTGTCAGGCAGTCCAAACCAATTGAGACAGAAGCGCTTGAGGTATATCGCCAGCTGCGTAAGCTGAATCCATCTCCTTATATGGGGTATCTGCATACGGAAGATTTTCAGCTCGTAAGCGGTTCGCCTGAGCTTTTAGCGAAAGTGAAAGGGTCAGAGGTCAGCACAAGGCCAATTGCCGGCACAAGATCGAGGGGCAGGACAGATGAAGAAGATTTACAGCTTGCCAATGAACTGATCAACAATGAAAAAGAACGTGCCGAGCACGTCATGCTTGTCGACCTTGAAAGGAATGATCTCGGAAGGGTGTGCAAGTACGGTAGTGTCGAAGTCAATGAGTTCATGGTCATTGAGAAGTATTCGCATGTCATGCATATCGTCTCCAATGTCAGAGGGGAGCTGGCAGAGGGGGAAACATGGTTCGATGTTGTCAATGCGACCTTCCCGGGCGGCACGATTACTGGTGCCCCGAAGGTGAGGACGATGGAAATCATCGAAGAACTCGAGCCGGTAAGGCGTGGACCATATACTGGTTCGCTTGGCTGGTTCGGCTTTAATGGAAATATGGAACTGAACATCATCATCCGGACGATGCTCATTAAGGATGGGATGGCTCATGTCCAGGCAGGAGCAGGTGTCGTCATCGACTCCATCCCAGCCAATGAATACAAAGAATCCTTAAAGAAAGCAATTGCTCTTTGGAAGGCGAAAGAGCTTGCGGAGGGTAAAGCATGATTTTGATGATTGATAATTATGATTCATTCACATATAACCTTGTTCAGTATTTAGGCGAAATGGGCGAAGAGCTTAAAGTCATCCGCAATGACCAGACGTCCATTAAGGGAATCACAGAGCTTGACCCGCAGTTCCTGATGATCTCACCGGGACCATGCAGCCCGAATGAAGCGGGCATCAGCCTGGAGGCAATCAAGAATTTTTCAGGAAAGACGCCTGTTTTTGGTGTGTGTCTCGGCCATCAGTCCATCGCCCAGGTATTTGGCGGCGATGTGGTTCGTGCGGAGCGACTCATGCATGGGAAAACGTCCATGGTCTATCATGACGGTAAGACGATTTTCGAAGGGTTGGAGAATCCATTCCCCGCGGCACGCTACCATTCGCTCATTGTAAAAAAAGAAACCCTCCCTGACTGCCTGGAGGTTTCTGCGTGGACAGAAGAAGGCGAAATCATGGCAATCCGCCATAAAACGCTGCCGGTCGAAGGTGTTCAATTCCATCCAGAATCGATTTTAACGACGCCAGGAAAGCAGCTGCTTCGCAATTTCATTGCTCATTACAAGACTGCAAGGGAAGTAAGTTTATAATGTATGTATATATGAATGGAGCATTCACGAAAAAGGAAGAGGTCAGCATCTCTCCTTTTGACCATGGATTCCTCTATGGTTTAGGTGTCTTTGAAACGTTCAGAATCTATAATGGCCATCCTTTTTTGCTGGATGACCACCTGGAGAGGCTGAATGCCAGCCTGCGTGTTATGAACATCGAAGCCGATTTCACCAGGGAACAAAGTGTTAAGATCCTCGATGGGTTATTAGCAAAAAATAACCTTCGGGATGCTTATATTCGTTTCAATGTTTCAGCGGGGAATGGCGAAATCGGTTTGCAGACGGACAGATACCTGGAGCCGAATATAATTGTTTTTGCAAAACCTCTGCCGCAGGCTGGAGAAATGAGTGAGAAAAAAGCCATGCTGCTCGGTTTGAGGAGAAACACACCCGAGGGAACAGAGCGGCTCAAGTCACATCACTATCTCAACAATGTACTAGCCAAGCGTGAGGCAGGCCCTGCAATGGATACAGAAGGAGTTTTCCTGACTAATGACGGCTTTTTGGCTGAAGGAATTGTCTCGAATATTTTTTGGTACAAGGAAGACATTCTTTTTACGCCTGCAGTCGAGACAGGAATTTTAAATGGAATCACCCGCAGGTTCGTCATTGCACTTGCCCGCAAAGCAGGCATCGAGGTTCGTGAAGGCTTTTACAAAAAGGAAGAAGCAGAAGCCGCAGATGAAATATTCCTGACAAACTCGATTCAGGAAATCGTTCCGGCTTCTGAGTTCGAGGGGAGAAGGTTTCCCGGGAAATCAGGAGAGCTGGCGAATCTTCTTTTTGTTGAATATGAAGCTTACCGGGAGACATTATGGAGCAGAACAACATTGGATGGAGGAGCTCGAATATGAATACCGTGATAAAGGCTGGTCCGTATACACTGGACTTTACTGATAAAACATTGATCATGGGAATTTTGAATGTCACACCTGATTCTTTTTCAGACGGCGGAAAATACAACCACCTTGAAAATGCCGTTACGCATGCTAAGCAAATGATTGCAGACGGAGCGAACATCCTGGACATCGGCGGTGAATCGACAAGGCCGGGGCATGAACGGATTTCTGACGAAGAGGAAATCAGCAGGGTTGTGCCAGCGATAGAAGCCATTTCAAGGGAGATACGTGTTCCTATTTCGATTGATACCTATAAATCCAAGGTGGCCAAAAGTGCCGTCGATGCTGGTGCGGCCATTATCAATGATATCTGGGGAGCGAAGGAAGATCCGGAAATCGCTGATGTCGCAGCGGAAACTGGGGTTCCGATCATCTTGATGCACAATCGCAATGACCGCAATTATTCGAACTTCATCCGTGACGTATTGAATGATTTGTATGAAAGTATCTCGATCGCGAAAAAAGCAGGGGTAAGCGACGAGCAAATCATCCTTGACCCGGGGATCGGGTTTGCGAAAGACCTTAAGGAAAACCTAGAGATGATGCGTCACCTTGATACACTTGTATCATTAGGATATCCGGTTCTCCTTGGCACATCGAAAAAGTCTATGATCGGCGGGGTCCTCGATCTTCCGGTATCGGAACGGACAGAGGGTACAGGAGCGACCGTATGTTATGGAATACAGAAAGGCTGCCAGATTGTTAGGATCCATGATGTAAAAGAAATGTCGCGCATGGCAAAAATGATGGACGCGATGATGGGAAAGGGTGAATATCGTGGATAAAATACATGTTAACCAAATGGAGTTTTACGGGTACCATGGTGTTTTTCCTGAAGAAACAAGACTGGGTCAGCGCTTTGCAGTCGATCTGACGGTGGAACTGGACCTTTCGAAAGCGGGAAAAAGTGATGAACTGGAGCATTCCATTAACTATGCGGAGTTGTATCAAGTCTGCAAGGACATTGTGGAAGGGAAACCGTTTAAGCTTGTGGAAGCTATTGCTGAGAAAATCGCCAGCACCATTCTGGAAAGCTTTTCGCTCGTTGAACTCTGCCATGTAAAGGTCATTAAGCCAGACCCGCCGATTCCTGGACACTATAAATCGGTCGCAGTCGAAATCACAAGGAGTAGATGACAGTGGAAAACAAAGCATATATTGCGCTAGGCTCCAATATGGGTGACCGGTTCGGATATTTGACACAGGCTATCATCCTCCTGGAAAGCCATGAGAAGATTTCAGTGGTAAATACTTCTTCTGTCTATGAGACAGACCCGGTAGGATATACTGACCAGGATCAGTTTTTGAATATGGCCATTCAGGTAGAGACAAGCCTTTCCTCTGTTGAACTGCTAGATACATGCCTGGAGATTGAGTTGAAACTTGGGAGAAAAAGGGAAATAAAATGGGGTCCCAGAACTTTGGACCTTGACATTTTGCTGTTCAATCACGAGAATATTGAAACAGAGAAGCTTACAATTCCGCACCCTCGGATGGCACAACGTGCATTTGTAATCCTTCCATTGCTAGAAATGGAACCGAATCTCATGCTCCCGACCATGAAGGAGCCGCTGAAAGATTGTTTACGAAGTATACCGGATAGAGAAGGAGTACGAATATGGAAGCAGAAAAATGGGGAAGACGTATTCGCGCTTATCGAAAGCTGAAGGGTTTTACACAGGAACGCTTCGCTAAAGAGCTAGGTGTATCGGTTTCCATCCTTGGAGAAATTGAACGAGGCAACAGGATGCCTGATGAAAGAATGATTGTCAATATTGCAGAATTCCTGGGTGTCGAAATAGATGAATTAACCCCGCAGTAGGGTTTAAAGATAGATTAACTCAAAGGAGGCAGACATGCTTAAGATTGGCGATATTGAAATGAAGAACCAGGTTGTCCTTGCGCCAATGGCCGGCATCTGTAACTCAGCGTTCCGCCTGACCGTCAAAGAATTCGGCGCAGGACTTGTATGTGCTGAAATGGTCAGCGACAAAGGCATTGTTTCTCAAAACAATCGAACACTCGACATGTTATATATAGATGAACGGGAAAAGCCGCTCAGCCTGCAGATTTTTGGCGGTGAAAAAGAAATGCTTGTCCAGGCGGCGCAATACGTAGACAAAAATACGAATGCCGATATCATTGATATCAATATGGGATGTCCAGTACCGAAGATCACAAAATGTGACGCAGGTGCGAAATGGTTGCTTGACCCCAACAAAATCTATGAAATGGTAGCAGCAGTCGTAGATGCAGTTGATAAGCCAGTTACGGTGAAAATGCGCATGGGCTGGGATGACGAACATATTTTCGCCATCGAGAATGCCCGAGCTGTAGAACGTGCAGGAGGAAGTGCAGTAGCCCTTCACGGCCGTACACGTATTCAGATGTATGAAGGAACAGCGAACTGGGATATCATTCGGGATGTGAAGCAGGCAGTCAATATTCCTGTGATTGGGAATGGGGATGTACAGACTCCTCAGGATGCCAGGAGAATGCTTGAAGAAACAGGTGCGGATGGAGTCATGATCGGACGAGCTGCACTCGGTAATCCATGGATGATCTACCGTACGGTAAACTACCTGGAAACAGGTGAATTAATGGGTGAACCAAGCGCACGCGAAAAAATCGATGTCAGCATCCTGCACCTTGACCGCTTGATTGCTTTAAAGAATGAACACATTGCCGTCCGCGAAATGCGCAAGCATGCTGCGTGGTACCTGAAGGGAATCCGCGGCAACGCAACTGTCCGTAACGGCATCAATGAATGCTCTAAAAGAGACGAACTAGTCAGCTTGCTGAAAAACTTTGCGGATGAAGTGGAAGCAAAAGAGCAATTAGCCAACCAGGTTGGATAAAAATTGACATTAATCGTCACTTTTCCTATAATACCTTTAACCTTAAATGTAACTGCCAGTGGTCAAACTGGCAGTTTTTTATCTATTTGACGATTAAATAGAGATTTTTAATGTGTGAATACGATAGTTTGTGTAAAATAATAAAAGTATCCATCAACATACTCAGGATTACATAAGAAATTTATTTTATATATTGGAGTGAAAGCGACATGAGTCATGAAGAATTGAATGACCAGCTCAGAGTCAGAAGGGACAAGATGAATTCATTGCGTGACAAAGGCATGGATCCATTCGGAAAACGTTTTGAGCGTACTCATCTGACAGAAGAACTAATTAGTGAATATGGCGAACTGGAAAAGGAAGAGATCGAAGCGAAGAGCGTTTCGGTGAAGATAGCTGGACGGATCATGACGAAGCGTGGAAAAGGAAAAGCTGGATTCGCGCATATCCAAGACCTTGCTGGCCAGATCCAGATTTATGTACGCCAGGATGCAGTCGGTGAAGAACAATACGAAGTATTTGATTCAGCTGACCTCGGTGACATTATCGGTGTCGAAGGAACGCTATTCAAAACAAAGGTTGGCGAGCTTTCAATCAAGGCTCAAGAATTTGTGTTCTTAACAAAGGCACTGCGCCCGCTTCCTGAAAAGTTCCACGGACTGAAGGATGTCGAGCAGCGCTATCGCCAGCGTTACCTTGACCTGATTACAAGCAACGACAGCAAGACGACTTTCATCAACCGAAGCCGTATCATCCAATCGATGCGCCGCTATCTTGATGGACAGGGTTATCTAGAAGTTGAAACGCCATTGATGCACTCCATCGCTGGCGGAGCTTCTGCACGTCCGTTCATCACGCATCATAACGCGCTTGATATGCAGCTATACATGCGAATCGCAATCGAACTACACTTAAAGCGCCTGATTGTCGGCGGTCTAGAAAAAGTATATGAGATCGGCCGTGTATTCCGTAATGAAGGTGTATCGACAAGACACAATCCGGAATTCACCATGCTTGAGCTTTATGAGGCATATGCTGATTGGAGAGACATCATGTCCCTTACTGAGAACATGGTTGCGTACATCGCTCAGGATGTTCTCGGAACAACAACAATCCATTATGGCGAGTATGAAATCGATCTTAAGCCAGAGTGGAAGAGAGTCCATATGGTAGATGCAATCAAGGAATATACAGGAGTGGACTTCTGGCCGCAAATGAGCACTGAAGAAGCTCGTGCGCTTGCGAAGGAACACGGAGTGGAAATCACCGAGCATATGCAATATGGCCACATCGTCAATGAATTCTTCGAGCAAAAGGTAGAAGAGCATCTAATCCAGCCAACATTCATCTACGGCCATCCGGTTGATATTTCTCCTTTGGCTAAAAAGAATGATGATGATTCTCGCTTCACTGACCGTTTTGAATTATTCATCGTAGCAAGGGAGCATGCAAATGCATTTACCGAGCTGAACGATCCAATCGACCAAAGAGAGCGATTTGAAGCACAGTTAAAAGAAAAAGAACAAGGAAACGATGAAGCACACGAAATGGATGATGATTTCATCGAAGCTTTAGAATATGGTATGCCTCCAACAGGCGGACTGGGGATCGGAATTGACCGACTGGTTATGCTACTGACTAATTCACCATCCATCAGGGATGTACTATTATTCCCGTTGATGCGTCACCGTTAATAGATAGAAGTAAAGGCAAAACGGCTGAAGTCGGTTTGCCTTTTTCTTTTATGTAGCTATTGAGATCATTCTTAAACAAGAGTAAACTCTCTTACACATTTGGCCACAGAAATATGAATTATCTTTCTTTTAATTATGCGAATAAAAATAGCAAAAAGATATTGCTATTGCAGAATAAAGGTGCTATATTTATATCTGTTGCTACGAGCTACTTAGTTAGCAACAAAGAAAATAAAAAAACTTATTGACATCGGGTTTTCAACCTGATAATATATAAGAGTTGCTTCTAATGGAGCGGCAAAACAAATTGTTCTTTGAAAACTAAACAAACAAGCGTCAACAAACAATAAATTATCATGACTTCTATTATAGAAGAACATGAGCCAACGTTTTAACTTTATGAGCTAACTCATAACTCTTTCTTGGAGAGTTTGATCCTGGCTCAGGACGAACGCTGGCGGCGTGCCTAATACATGCAAGTCGAGCGGATCTTCATTAGCTTGCTTTTGAAGATCAGCGGCGGACGGGTGAGTAACACGTGGGCAACCTGCCTGTAAGACTGGGATAACTTCGGGAAACCGGAGCTAATACCGGATAATCCTTTCCCTCACATGAGGGAAAGCTGAAAGACGGTTTCGGCTGTCACTTACAGATGGGCCCGCGGCGCATTAGCTAGTTGGTGAGGTAACGGCTCACCAAGGCAACGATGCGTAGCCGACCTGAGAGGGTGATCGGCCACACTGGGACTGAGACACGGCCCAGACTCCTACGGGAGGCAGCAGTAGGGAATCTTCCGCAATGGACGAAAGTCTGACGGAGCAACGCCGCGTGAGCGATGAAGGCCTTCGGGTCGTAAAGCTCTGTTGTCAGGGAAGAACAAGTACCGGAGTAACTGCCGGTACCTTGACGGTACCTGACCAGAAAGCCACGGCTAACTACGTGCCAGCAGCCGCGGTAATACGTAGGTGGCAAGCGTTGTCCGGAATTATTGGGCGTAAAGCGCGCGCAGGCGGTTCCTTAAGTCTGATGTGAAAGCCCCCGGCTCAACCGGGGAGGGTCATTGGAAACTGGGGAACTTGAGTGCAGAAGAGGAGAGCGGAATTCCACGTGTAGCGGTGAAATGCGTAGAGATGTGGAGGAACACCAGTGGCGAAGGCGGCTCTCTGGTCTGTAACTGACGCTGAGGCGCGAAAGCGTGGGGAGCGAACAGGATTAGATACCCTGGTAGTCCACGCCGTAAACGATGAGTGCTAAGTGTTAGAGGGTTTCCGCCCTTTAGTGCTGCAGCAAACGCATTAAGCACTCCGCCTGGGGAGTACGGCCGCAAGGCTGAAACTCAAAGGAATTGACGGGGGCCCGCACAAGCGGTGGAGCATGTGGTTTAATTCGAAGCAACGCGAAGAACCTTACCAGGTCTTGACATCCTCTGACAACCCTAGAGATAGGGCGTTCCCCTTCGGGGGACAGAGTGACAGGTGGTGCATGGTTGTCGTCAGCTCGTGTCGTGAGATGTTGGGTTAAGTCCCGCAACGAGCGCAACCCTTGATCTTAGTTGCCAGCATTCAGTTGGGCACTCTAAGGTGACTGCCGGTGACAAACCGGAGGAAGGTGGGGATGACGTCAAATCATCATGCCCCTTATGACCTGGGCTACACACGTGCTACAATGGATGGAACAAAGGGCTGCAAAACCGCGAGGTCGAGCCAATCCCATAAATCCATTCTCAGTTCGGATTGCAGGCTGCAACTCGCCTGCATGAAGCCGGAATCGCTAGTAATCGCGGATCAGCATGCCGCGGTGAATACGTTCCCGGGCCTTGTACACACCGCCCGTCACACCACGAGAGTTTGTAACACCCGAAGTCGGTGGGGTAACCTTTTGGAGCCAGCCGCCTAAGGTGGGACAGATGATTGGGGTGAAGTCGTAACAAGGTAGCCGTATCGGAAGGTGCGGCTGGATCACCTCCTTTCTAAGGATATTGCCGTAATGGCAATCGGAATGCGAACCTTCTGGTTCGTACTGTTGACTGCTTGTTTGTTTAGTTTTGAGGGAGCAATTCTCTCAAAGCTTTTTTGTTCCTTGAAAACTAGATAATCGTAAGTAAGAAGAACCAAGAAAAACCGAGTGATCGCCATTTTAGTTTTCTCTCTATTCAATTAGAGAAATGACCTTTTAGGTTAAGTTAGAAAGGGCGCACGGTGGATGCCTTGGCACTAGGAGCCGATGAAGGACGGGACTAACACCGATATGCTTCGGGGAGCTGTAAGTAAGCTTTGATCCGGAGATTTCCGAATGGGGAAACCCACTGTTCGTAATGGAACAGTATCTTTACCTGAATACATAGGGTATTGAAGGCAGACCCGGGGAACTGAAACATCTAAGTACCCGGAGGAAGAGAAAGCAAACGCGATTCCCTGAGTAGCGGCGAGCGAAACGGGACATAGCCCAAACCAAGAGGCTTGCCTCTTGGGGTTGTAGGACACTCTACATGGAGTTACAAAGGAACGGGGTAGATGAAGTGGTCTGGAAAGGCCCGTCAGAGAAGGTAAAAACCCTGTAGTTGAAACTTCGTTCCCTCCTGAGTGGATCCTGAGTACGGCGGGACACGAGAAATCCCGTCGGAAGCTGGGAGGACCATCTCCCAAGGCTAAATACTCCCTAGTGACCGATAGTGAACCAGTACCGTGAGGGAAAGGTGAAAAGCACCCCGGAAGGGGAGTGAAAGAGATCCTGAAACCGTGTGCCTACAAGTAGTCAGAGCCCGTTCATGGGTGATGGCGTGCCTTTTGTAGAATGAACCGGCGAGTTACGATTACATGCAAGGTTAAGTTGAGAAGACGGAGCCGCAGCGAAAGCGAGTCTGAATAGGGCGAATGAGTATGTGGTCGTAGACCCGAAACCAGGTGATCTACCCATGTCCAGGGTGAAGGTTGGGTAACACCAACTGGAGGCCCGAACCCACGCACGTTGAAAAGTGCGGGGATGAGGTGTGGGTAGCGGAGAAATTCCAATCGAACTTGGAGATAGCTGGTTCTCTCCGAAATAGCTTTAGGGCTAGCCTCACGTTGTAAGAGTCTTGGAGGTAGAGCACTGTTTGGACTAGGGGCCCTCATCGGGTTACCGAATTCAGACAAACTCCGAATGCCAAAGACTTATCCGTGGGAGTCAGACTGCGAGTGATAAGATCCGTAGTCAAAAGGGAAACAGCCCAGACCACCAGCTAAGGTCCCAAAGTATACGTTAAGTGGAAAAGGATGTGGAGTTGCTTAGACAACCAGGATGTTGGCTTAGAAGCAGCCACCATTTAAAGAGTGCGTAATAGCTCACTGGTCGAGTGACTCTGCGCCGAAAATGTACCGGGGCTAAACGTATCACCGAAGCTGTGGATTGACATCTTAGATGTCAGTGGTAGGAGAGCGTTCTAAGGGCGTTGAAGTCAGACCGTAAGGACTGGTGGAGCGCTTAGAAGTGAGAATGCCGGTATGAGTAGCGAAAGATGGGTGAGAATCCCATCCACCGAATGCCTAAGGTTTCCTGAGGAAGGCTCGTCCTCTCAGGGTTAGTCGGGACCTAAGCCGAGGCCGAAAGGCGTAGGCGATGGACAACAGGTTGATATTCCTGTACCACCTCTTTATCGTTTGAGCGACGGGGGGACGCAGGAGGATAGGGTAAGCGCGCTGTTGGATATGCGCGTCTAAGCAGTTAGGCTGCAAGTGAGGCAAATCCCGCTTGCGTGAAGGCTGAGCTGTGACAGCGAGGGAAATATAGTACCGAAGTTCCTGATTCCACACTGCCAAGAAAAGCCTCTAGCGAGATAAAAGGTGCCCGTACCGCAAACCGACACAGGTAGGCGAGGAGAGAATCCTAAGGTGAGCGAGAGAACTCTCGTTAAGGAACTCGGCAAAATGACCCCGTAACTTCGGGAGAAGGGGTGCTCATTTGGGTGAATAGCCCGGATGAGCCGCAGTGAATAGGCCCAGGCGACTGTTTAGCAAAAACACAGGTCTCTGCGAAGCCGCAAGGCGAAGTATAGGGGCTGACGCCTGCCCGGTGCTGGAAGGTTAAGAGGAGGGGTTAGCTCACGCGAAGCTCTGAATCGAAGCCCCAGTAAACGGCGGCCGTAACTATAACGGTCCTAAGGTAGCGAAATTCCTTGTCGGGTAAGTTCCGACCCGCACGAAAGGCGTAACGATCTGGGCACTGTCTCAACGAGAGACTCGGTGAAATTATAGTACCTGTGAAGATGCAGGTTACCCGCGACAGGACGGAAAGACCCCGTGGAGCTTTACTGTAGCCTGATATTGAATTTTGGTACAGCTTGTACAGGATAGGTAGGAGCCTGAGAAACCGGAGCGCCAGCTTCGGTGGAGGCGTCGGTGGGATACTACCCTGGCTGTATTGAAATTCTAACCCACGCCCCTGATCGGGGCGGGAGACAGTGTCAGGTGGGCAGTTTGACTGGGGCGGTCGCCTCCTAAAGAGTAACGGAGGCGCCCAAAGGTTCCCTCAGAATGGTTGGAAATCATTCGCAGAGTGTAAAGGCACAAGGGAGCTTGACTGCGAGACCTACAAGTCGAGCAGGGACGAAAGTCGGGCTTAGTGATCCGGTGGTTCCGCATGGAAGGGCCATCGCTCAACGGATAAAAGCTACCCCGGGGATAACAGGCTTATCTCCCCCAAGAGTCCACATCGACGGGGAGGTTTGGCACCTCGATGTCGGCTCATCGCATCCTGGGGCTGTAGTCGGTCCCAAGGGTTGGGCTGTTCGCCCATTAAAGCGGTACGCGAGCTGGGTTCAGAACGTCGTGAGACAGTTCGGTCCCTATCCGTCGTGGGCGCAGGAAATTTGAGAGGAGCTGTCCTTAGTACGAGAGGACCGGGATGGACGCACCGCTGGTGTACCAGTTGTCTTGCCAAAGGCATCGCTGGGTAGCTATGTGCGGACGGGATAAGTGCTGAAAGCATCTAAGCATGAAGCCCCCCTCAAGATGAGATTTCCCATAGCGCAAGCTAGTAAGAACCCTGAAAGATGATCAGGTTGATAGGTCAGAGGTGGAAGCGCGGTGACGTGTGGAGCTGACTGATACTAATCGTTCGAGGACTTAACCAAATTGATCATTCATTCTTCTTGAATTCTTCTTACAACATTATCTAGTTTTGAAGGAATAAATACTTTCTTTCAATTAAATAGTCTGGTGGCGATGGCGAGAAGGTCACACCCGTTCCCATACCGAACACGGAAGTTAAGCTTCTCAGCGCCGATGGTAGTTGGGGGTTTCCCCCTGTGAGAGTAGGACGCCGCCGGGCATATATATGGAGGATTAGCTCAGCTGGGAGAGCATCTGCCTTACAAGCAGAGGGTCGGCGGTTCGATCCCGTCATCCTCCACCATATATTTTCTGCTTTAAATCAAATATGCCGGTGTAGCTCAATTGGTAGAGCAACTGACTTGTAATCAGTAGGTTGGGGGTTCAAGTCCTCTTGCCGGCACCTTTTGTACGAGCCATTAGCTCAGTCGGTAGAGCATCTGACTTTTAATCAGAGGGTCGAAGGTTCGAGTCCTTCATGGCTCACCATTTTTATTGAAATAGCATGCGGGTGTGGCGGAATTGGCAGACGCACCAGACTTAGGATCTGGCGCCGCAAGGCGTGGGGGTTCGACTCCCTTCACCCGCACCATTTCTTTTAAAAAAATATAATGCGGAAGTAGTTCAGTGGTAGAATACAACCTTGCCAAGGTTGGGGTCGCGGGTTCGAATCCCGTCTTCCGCTCCATAGTTCCTTAGCCGGGGTGGCGGAACTGGCAGACGCACAGGACTTAAAATCCTGCGGTAGGTGACTACCGTACCGGTTCGATTCCGGTCCTCGGCACCAAGCAAGCTTAAAATTTTATATATGCGCCCGTAGCTCAATTGGATAGAGCGTCTGACTACGGATCAGAAGGTTATGGGTTCGACTCCTTTCGGGCGCGCCATTATTTTTCTCATTTAACGGGGAGTAGCTCAGCTTGGTAGAGCACTTGGTTTGGGACCAAGGGGTCGCAGGTTCGAATCCTGTCTTCCCGACCATTTTCATTTACAAAACACGGGGCCTTAGCTCAGCTGGGAGAGCGCCTGCCTTGCACGCAGGAGGTCAGCGGTTCGATCCCGCTAGGCTCCACCAAAAAAAACATTTGACCATATAAAACATACATGTTAGTATATTAAAGCTGACGTGATGAGTTGGTCGGTGAATTGTTCTTTGAAAACTAAACAAACAAGCGTCAACAAACAATAAATTATCATGGCTTCTATTATAGAAGAACATGAGCCAACGTTTTAACTTTATGAGCTAACTCATAACTCTTTCTTGGAGAGTTTGATCCTGGCTCAGGACGAACGCTGGCGGCGTGCCTAATACATGCAAGTCGAGCGGATCTTCATTAGCTTGCTTTTGAAGATCAGCGGCGGACGGGTGAGTAACACGTGGGCAACCTGCCTGTAAGACTGGGATAACTTCGGGAAACCGGAGCTAATACCGGATAATCCTTTCCCTCACATGAGGGAAAGCTGAAAGACGGTTTCGGCTGTCACTTACAGATGGGCCCGCGGCGCATTAGCTAGTTGGTGAGGTAACGGCTCACCAAGGCAACGATGCGTAGCCGACCTGAGAGGGTGATCGGCCACACTGGGACTGAGACACGGCCCAGACTCCTACGGGAGGCAGCAGTAGGGAATCTTCCGCAATGGACGAAAGTCTGACGGAGCAACGCCGCGTGAGCGATGAAGGCCTTCGGGTCGTAAAGCTCTGTTGTCAGGGAAGAACAAGTACCGGAGTAACTGCCGGTACCTTGACGGTACCTGACCAGAAAGCCACGGCTAACTACGTGCCAGCAGCCGCGGTAATACGTAGGTGGCAAGCGTTGTCCGGAATTATTGGGCGTAAAGCGCGCGCAGGCGGTTCCTTAAGTCTGATGTGAAAGCCCCCGGCTCAACCGGGGAGGGTCATTGGAAACTGGGGAACTTGAGTGCAGAAGAGGAGAGCGGAATTCCACGTGTAGCGGTGAAATGCGTAGAGATGTGGAGGAACACCAGTGGCGAAGGCGGCTCTCTGGTCTGTAACTGACGCTGAGGCGCGAAAGCGTGGGGAGCGAACAGGATTAGATACCCTGGTAGTCCACGCCGTAAACGATGAGTGCTAAGTGTTAGAGGGTTTCCGCCCTTTAGTGCTGCAGCAAACGCATTAAGCACTCCGCCTGGGGAGTACGGCCGCAAGGCTGAAACTCAAAGGAATTGACGGGGGCCCGCACAAGCGGTGGAGCATGTGGTTTAATTCGAAGCAACGCGAAGAACCTTACCAGGTCTTGACATCCTCTGACAACCCTAGAGATAGGGCGTTCCCCTTCGGGGGACAGAGTGACAGGTGGTGCATGGTTGTCGTCAGCTCGTGTCGTGAGATGTTGGGTTAAGTCCCGCAACGAGCGCAACCCTTGATCTTAGTTGCCAGCATTCAGTTGGGCACTCTAAGGTGACTGCCGGTGACAAACCGGAGGAAGGTGGGGATGACGTCAAATCATCATGCCCCTTATGACCTGGGCTACACACGTGCTACAATGGATGGAACAAAGGGCTGCAAAACCGCGAGGTCGAGCCAATCCCATAAATCCATTCTCAGTTCGGATTGCAGGCTGCAACTCGCCTGCATGAAGCCGGAATCGCTAGTAATCGCGGATCAGCATGCCGCGGTGAATACGTTCCCGGGCCTTGTACACACCGCCCGTCACACCACGAGAGTTTGTAACACCCGAAGTCGGTGGGGTAACCTTTTGGAGCCAGCCGCCTAAGGTGGGACAGATGATTGGGGTGAAGTCGTAACAAGGTAGCCGTATCGGAAGGTGCGGCTGGATCACCTCCTTTCTAAGGATATTGCCGTAATGGCAATCGGAATGCGAACCTTCTGGTTCGTACTGTTGACTGCTTGTTTGTTTAGTTTTGAGGGAGCAATTCTCTCAAAGCTTTTTTGTTCCTTGAAAACTAGATAATCGTAAGTAAGAAGAACCAAGAAAAACCGAGTGATCGCCATTTTAGTTTTCTCTCTATTCAATTAGAGAAATGACCTTTTAGGTTAAGTTAGAAAGGGCGCACGGTGGATGCCTTGGCACTAGGAGCCGATGAAGGACGGGACTAACACCGATATGCTTCGGGGAGCTGTAAGTAAGCTTTGATCCGGAGATTTCCGAATGGGGAAACCCACTGTTCGTAATGGAACAGTATCTTTACCTGAATACATAGGGTATTGAAGGCAGACCCGGGGAACTGAAACATCTAAGTACCCGGAGGAAGAGAAAGCAAACGCGATTCCCTGAGTAGCGGCGAGCGAAACGGGACATAGCCCAAACCAAGAGGCTTGCCTCTTGGGGTTGTAGGACACTCTACATGGAGTTACAAAGGAACGGGGTAGATGAAGTGGTCTGGAAAGGCCCGTCAGAGAAGGTAAAAACCCTGTAGTTGAAACTTCGTTCCCTCCTGAGTGGATCCTGAGTACGGCGGGACACGAGAAATCCCGTCGGAAGCTGGGAGGACCATCTCCCAAGGCTAAATACTCCCTAGTGACCGATAGTGAACCAGTACCGTGAGGGAAAGGTGAAAAGCACCCCGGAAGGGGAGTGAAAGAGATCCTGAAACCGTGTGCCTACAAGTAGTCAGAGCCCGTTCATGGGTGATGGCGTGCCTTTTGTAGAATGAACCGGCGAGTTACGATTACATGCAAGGTTAAGTTGAGAAGACGGAGCCGCAGCGAAAGCGAGTCTGAATAGGGCGAATGAGTATGTGGTCGTAGACCCGAAACCAGGTGATCTACCCATGTCCAGGGTGAAGGTTGGGTAACACCAACTGGAGGCCCGAACCCACGCACGTTGAAAAGTGCGGGGATGAGGTGTGGGTAGCGGAGAAATTCCAATCGAACTTGGAGATAGCTGGTTCTCTCCGAAATAGCTTTAGGGCTAGCCTCACGTTGTAAGAGTCTTGGAGGTAGAGCACTGTTTGGACTAGGGGCCCTCATCGGGTTACCGAATTCAGACAAACTCCGAATGCCAAAGACTTATCCGTGGGAGTCAGACTGCGAGTGATAAGATCCGTAGTCAAAAGGGAAACAGCCCAGACCACCAGCTAAGGTCCCAAAGTATACGTTAAGTGGAAAAGGATGTGGAGTTGCTTAGACAACCAGGATGTTGGCTTAGAAGCAGCCACCATTTAAAGAGTGCGTAATAGCTCACTGGTCGAGTGACTCTGCGCCGAAAATGTACCGGGGCTAAACGTATCACCGAAGCTGTGGATTGACATCTTAGATGTCAGTGGTAGGAGAGCGTTCTAAGGGCGTTGAAGTCAGACCGTAAGGACTGGTGGAGCGCTTAGAAGTGAGAATGCCGGTATGAGTAGCGAAAGATGGGTGAGAATCCCATCCACCGAATGCCTAAGGTTTCCTGAGGAAGGCTCGTCCTCTCAGGGTTAGTCGGGACCTAAGCCGAGGCCGAAAGGCGTAGGCGATGGACAACAGGTTGATATTCCTGTACCACCTCTTTATCGTTTGAGCGACGGGGGGACGCAGGAGGATAGGGTAAGCGCGCTGTTGGATATGCGCGTCTAAGCAGTTAGGCTGCAAGTGAGGCAAATCCCGCTTGCGTGAAGGCTGAGCTGTGACAGCGAGGGAAATATAGTACCGAAGTTCCTGATTCCACACTGCCAAGAAAAGCCTCTAGCGAGATAAAAGGTGCCCGTACCGCAAACCGACACAGGTAGGCGAGGAGAGAATCCTAAGGTGAGCGAGAGAACTCTCGTTAAGGAACTCGGCAAAATGACCCCGTAACTTCGGGAGAAGGGGTGCTCATTTGGGTGAATAGCCCGGATGAGCCGCAGTGAATAGGCCCAGGCGACTGTTTAGCAAAAACACAGGTCTCTGCGAAGCCGCAAGGCGAAGTATAGGGGCTGACGCCTGCCCGGTGCTGGAAGGTTAAGAGGAGGGGTTAGCTCACGCGAAGCTCTGAATCGAAGCCCCAGTAAACGGCGGCCGTAACTATAACGGTCCTAAGGTAGCGAAATTCCTTGTCGGGTAAGTTCCGACCCGCACGAAAGGCGTAACGATCTGGGCACTGTCTCAACGAGAGACTCGGTGAAATTATAGTACCTGTGAAGATGCAGGTTACCCGCGACAGGACGGAAAGACCCCGTGGAGCTTTACTGTAGCCTGATATTGAATTTTGGTACAGCTTGTACAGGATAGGTAGGAGCCTGAGAAACCGGAGCGCCAGCTTCGGTGGAGGCGTCGGTGGGATACTACCCTGGCTGTATTGAAATTCTAACCCACGCCCCTGATCGGGGCGGGAGACAGTGTCAGGTGGGCAGTTTGACTGGGGCGGTCGCCTCCTAAAGAGTAACGGAGGCGCCCAAAGGTTCCCTCAGAATGGTTGGAAATCATTCGCAGAGTGTAAAGGCACAAGGGAGCTTGACTGCGAGACCTACAAGTCGAGCAGGGACGAAAGTCGGGCTTAGTGATCCGGTGGTTCCGCATGGAAGGGCCATCGCTCAACGGATAAAAGCTACCCCGGGGATAACAGGCTTATCTCCCCCAAGAGTCCACATCGACGGGGAGGTTTGGCACCTCGATGTCGGCTCATCGCATCCTGGGGCTGTAGTCGGTCCCAAGGGTTGGGCTGTTCGCCCATTAAAGCGGTACGCGAGCTGGGTTCAGAACGTCGTGAGACAGTTCGGTCCCTATCCGTCGTGGGCGCAGGAAATTTGAGAGGAGCTGTCCTTAGTACGAGAGGACCGGGATGGACGCACCGCTGGTGTACCAGTTGTCTTGCCAAAGGCATCGCTGGGTAGCTATGTGCGGACGGGATAAGTGCTGAAAGCATCTAAGCATGAAGCCCCCCTCAAGATGAGATTTCCCATAGCGCAAGCTAGTAAGAACCCTGAAAGATGATCAGGTTGATAGGTCAGAGGTGGAAGCGCGGTGACGTGTGGAGCTGACTGATACTAATCGTTCGAGGACTTAACCAATTGATCATTCGTTCTTCTTGAAATTCTTCTTACACATTATCTAGTTTTGAGGGAATAAAGTTTTTTGCGGTAGCAAAATAACTAAAACCTCAAACCAAATAGTCTGGTGGCGATGGCGAGAAGGTCACACCCGTTCCCATACCGAACACGGAAGTTAAGCTTCTCAGCGCCGATGGTAGTTGGGGGTTTCCCCCTGTGAGAGTAGGACGCCGCCGGGCACGCGAAAGAACAGCTGTAATGGCTGTTCTTTTTTTGTGTTCTGATTTATAAAAGGTGCTGAATATAGCACCAACTGATTGTATGCCAATGGCTTCAGACAGGTTTGGAGGCAAAGCAGACAAATCTGTCTGAAGTAGAGTCATCTTAAGCCAGGTTTGAAGGTAAAATAGGAAAAGCTGTCAAAAGAAGAACCAACTTCAGACAGGTTTGGAGGTAAAACACAAAAAGGTGTCAGAAGAAGAGTCAACTTCAGACAGGTTTGGAGGAAAAACAGGAAAAGCTGTCAAAAGAAGAGCTAACTTAAGACAGGTTAGAAGGAAAAACACGAAAAGTTGTCAAAAGAAGAGCTAATTTTAGACAGGTTAGAAGGAAAAACACGAAAAGCTGTCAAAAGAAGAGCTAACTTAAGACAGGTTAGAAGGTAAAACACAAAAAGCTGTCAAAAGAAGAGCTAACTTCAGACAGGTTTAGGGATAAACAACAAAAAGTTAGCCGAAGCAGAAACACCTTCAGACAAGTCCAGAGGAAAACAATAAAAACTTATCCGAACCTAATACTACTCCGGAATAAGTTTGGAGCACGAACATAAAAAGCTATCCGAAATTAGATCCACTTCCTGTCCAAAAAGGCAAAATGGGCTTAAAGTTGGCAAATACCCGAGCGTTATTTATACATAGTGAAAATACAATTAATCCCGCTTCTTTATAGTCCTGGAAGGATAAATGAATCTTTTGTTGAATTTATAAATTCATAAGCAACCGTCACCCAATAATAAAACATCCTCGGTCAAATATCTAACAAACCTATAGGAGGAATCAATGACAAAACAATTGAATTATTGGTCATTCGTTTTATCGACAATCTGGGTATTACTATTTTTCGTAATTTCCTCTACAGGCCCAAATGTTTACACCATCTTTGGATTACATCCACACGTCCTGCTTTTAGTTGCTTCTCTACTGACTTTACTTATTGGGCTCATCGGACTTTCCGGTATGAAAGATTGGAAGAGCGCGGCAAGAAGTTTTTCAACAATCTTCCTGACTCTGGGGCTATCAGCATTTTTAGCTTTCATTATCTTCTTTGGTAAGTTAGCAAGTTAGTGGATACAGGCACAGGTGAGATTCCCAGACAATAAGATATATCAACCATTTTCATATCAATTTACCCATTATACATTTAGCCCTTCCAAAAACAGTTTCAATCTGTACTCTGCCAGCTGCATTTCTAACCTGTTCCTGATTACAAATTTTTCGTAGATGTACCCTTATATAAGTTTCCACTTGCCTCAAAATGGGTATAATAACCAACAATCCCCTTAATAACATCTTTTGGCATACATAATTTTTGGAGAAGTGAGTTCAGGATGCATTCATTGCGTCGAGAAAAAATTTTTTGTATAATTAATGTCAAATATAGTCAAAGTCAGATTGGGGGAGGTTTAGTGAGGAATATATCGGACATCATAGAACATTACCTCAAGCAGGTTTTAGAAATGAGCGATAAGGACATCGTTGAGATCAAGCGAAGTGAAATCGCCGATAAATTTCAGTGCGTGCCGTCCCAGATCAATTATGTCATCAATACAAGGTTCACGATTGAACGGGGTTATCTTGTTGAGAGCAAACGGGGTGGCGGCGGCTACATCCGGATTATCAAGGTCCAGGCATATGATCATGCACATTTGATTGATGATTTACTGTCTTTGATTCAAACACGAATTTCGCAAAGCAGCGCTGAGCATGTGATCTTCCGTCTTGTTGAGGAGGATGTAGTCACTGACCGTGAGGCAAAGATCATGCTGAGTGTGCTTGACAGGTCCGTCCTGTATATAGAGCTTCCGCAGCGTGATGAGCTGCGTGCGAGGATGCTGAAGGCAATGCTTATGGCATTGAAGTATAAATAATATCAAAGCAGATAAAGAGGTGAGGGCATGATCTGCCAAGAGTGTAATCAAAGGCCGGCAACGCTGCACTTCACGAATTATTCAAATGGAGAAAAATCAGAATTGCACTTGTGTGAGATATGCGCACAGGAAAAAGGCGATTTGTTTATGATGAACAACGGCCCTGCTTTTTCAATCAATAGCTTGCTTGCTGGTTTGCTGAATATGGAACCTGCATTTACGGAGAAGAAAAAGGAAGCTTTTGAAGCGGAGCAGGTTGCACAGTGCCCGCAATGCTCAATGACGTTTCCGCAGTTTGTAAAGGTAGGCAGGTTTGGCTGTGCGACTTGTTATGATGCTTTTCGCGAACAGCTGATCCCGATTGTCAGGAGACTCCATAGCGGGAATTCCGTCCATAATGGAAAAATCCCTAAAAGAATCGGTGGCGACCTTCATTTAAGAAAGACAGTTGATCAGCTTAAGCAAACCTTGAAAAACCTCATTACAGCGGAGGAGTTTGAGAAAGCTGCTGAGACAAGGGACCAAATCAGGGAACTTGAAAGGAAATTATCAAAAGGCCAAGAGGGAGGGGAGTAGCCTTGTCATTGGAGAAGTTCATCAATCAGGCTGTCAGCTCCTGGATGAGTGATGATGGACCTGATTCGGATATCGTCCTTAGCTCCCGCATTCGCTTTGCAAGGAACCTTGATGAATATAATTTTCCAACGCTATTCACTGATGGAGAGGCAGAGGCGGTGATTGGTACGATCATGGAACGTGCCAGCAATTCATCAGCAGCTGCATTTGGTCAGTTGGAAACGATCAAGATGGATGATATTCCGCCTTTGCAGAAGAGGGTGTTGGTCGAGAAGCATTTAATCAGTCCAAATCTTGCAGAAAACTCCGTTCATGGTGCCGTCCTATTATCAGATAATGAAGAAGTCAGCATCATGATCAATGAGGAAGACCATATCAGGATTCAATGTTTATTCCCAGGATTCCAGTTAAGTGAAGCTTTACAGGCTGCTAATGAGATCGATGATTGGCTCGAGGAGTATGTCAATTATGCATTCGATGAGGAATTTGGATACTTGTCCAGCTGTCCTACGAATGTGGGCACCGGCCTTAGGGCATCGGTAATGATGCACCTGCCTGGCCTTGTTTTAACTCAGCAAATGAACCGGATTGTTCCGGCGATTAACCAGCTTGGTTTGGTGGTAAGAGGTATTTACGGAGAGGGCAGTGAAGCGCTCGGCAATATTTTTCAAATATCGAACCAAATAACGCTCGGGAAATCGGAAGAGGACATCGTTGACGATTTAAAAAGTGTTGTAAGCCAGATTATATCTCAGGAAAGGTCAGCGCGGGAAGCATTAGCGAAGACTTCGAACATACAATTAGAAGACAGAGTGTTTCGATCATATGGAACACTTTCTAACAGCAGAATCATCGAAACGAAGGAAGCCGCCCGTTGCCTGTCTGATTTAAGGCTTGGTATAGATATGGGTTTCATAAAAGATATATCAAAATCGATTTTGAATGAATTGATGATATTAACTCAGCCTGGGTTTTTACAGCAATATGCAGGAGGGCCGTTAAGACCAAATGAGCGGGATATCCGCAGGGCTGCTTTAATAAGAGAACGTTTGAAAATGGAAACAAAAGATGAGTCAGGAGGATGATCTTATGATGTTTGGACGATTTACCGAGAGAGCACAAAAAGTATTGGCACTCGCACAGGAAGAGGCAATCCGCCTTGGACATAACAATATCGGCACAGAACACATCTTACTTGGCCTGGTGCGTGAAGGTGAGGGCATTGCGGCAAAGGCACTTTACGGACTTGGTCTAGGAGCGGAGAAAATCCAGAAGGAAGTTGAGAATCTGATTGGCCGCGGACAGGAAACTTCCCAGACGATTCACTATACACCTAGAGCAAAGAAGGTCATCGAGCTTTCTATGGATGAGGCAAGGAAGTTGGGCCATTCCTATGTTGGCACAGAACATATCCTCCTTGGATTGATTCGTGAGGGAGAGGGCGTGGCTGCAAGAGTATTGAACAATCTTGGTGTCAGCCTCAACAAAGCACGCCAGCAAGTTCTTCAGCTTCTAGGCAGCAATGAAACTTCCGGACATCAGGGAGGCGGAACGGCTAATGCCAATACGCCGACACTTGATAGCCTGGCAAGAGACTTAACGGCAATCGCCAGGGAAGGCAGCCTTGACCCGGTCATCGGCCGAAGCAAGGAAATCCAGCGTGTCATTGAAGTGCTAAGCCGCCGGACGAAGAACAACCCGGTATTGATTGGGGAGCCAGGGGTTGGTAAAACAGCGATTGCGGAAGGATTGGCACAGCAAATCGTCAATAATGAGGTGCCGGAAATCCTGCGTGATAAGCGTGTCATGACGCTTGATATGGGAACGGTGGTTGCAGGAACTAAATATCGCGGAGAATTTGAGGACCGCTTGAAAAAGGTCATGGACGAAATTCGTCAGGCCGGAAATATCATTCTTTTCATCGATGAGCTTCATACACTGATCGGTGCTGGTGGCGCGGAGGGTGCGATCGACGCGTCCAATATCCTGAAGCCTTCATTGGCTCGCGGTGAACTGCAGTGTATCGGTGCGACAACATTGGATGAATACCGTAAATACATCGAAAAAGATGCTGCACTTGAACGACGCTTCCAGCCAATCACTGTAGATGAGCCAACGGCTGAGGAGTCCGTACAAATTTTAAAAGGGCTTCGTGACCGCTATGAGGCTCACCACAGGGTATCCATTACGGATGAAGCAATTGAAGCAGCAGTAAAATTATCAGATCGTTACATTTCTGACCGGTTCCTGCCGGATAAAGCAATTGACTTAATTGATGAAGCTGGTTCGAAGGTTCGCCTGCGTTCCTATACAACTCCGCCAAACCTTAAGGAGCTTGAGGTGAAGCTGGAGGAAGTTCGCAAGGAGAAGGACGCTTCTGTACAAAGCCAGGAGTTTGAAAAGGCTGCTTCATTAAGGGATACAGAACAGCGTCTCCGTGAACAGCTGGAAAATACGAAGAAGTCGTGGAAAGAAAAGCAGGGCAAGGAGAACAGTGAAGTGACAGTGGAAGATATCGCGCATGTGGTATCAAGCTGGACGAATATCCCTGTATCCAAGCTAGCGCAAACAGAAACAGATAAACTTCTGAACCTGGAAGAAATCCTACACTCACGTGTCATCGGCCAGGACGAAGCTGTAAAAGCTGTATCCAAGGCAGTAAGACGTGCTCGTGCAGGCCTGAAGGATCCGAAACGTCCAATTGGTTCTTTCATCTTCCTTGGACCAACAGGTGTAGGTAAAACGGAATTAGCGAGAGCGCTTGCGGAGTCCATGTTTGGCGATGAAGATGCGATGATCCGCGTCGATATGTCAGAGTACATGGAAAAGCATTCAACTTCACGTCTTGTTGGTTCACCTCCGGGCTATGTTGGATACGATGAAGGCGGCCAATTGACTGAAAAGGTACGCAGAAAGCCATATTCCGTTATTCTGCTGGATGAGATTGAAAAAGCGCATCCAGACGTGTTCAATATTCTGCTGCAGGTGCTTGAGGATGGCCGTTTGACTGACTCTAAAGGCCGGACAGTCGATTTCCGCAATACCATCATGATCCTGACGTCCAATGTAGGAGCAGAGGCGTTGAAGCGGAATAAATATGTCGGCTTCAATATCCAGGATGGAGAACAGGATTACAAAGATATGAAGGGCAAAGTGATGGAGGAGCTGAAAAAAGCATTCCGTCCTGAGTTCCTGAACCGTATCGATGAGATTATTGTCTTCCATGCGCTTGAAAAGCCACATCTGAAAGAAATCGTTACATTGATGTCCGACCAGCTTGTGAAGCGCTTGAAGGAGCAGGAAATCACGCTAGAGCTGACAGATGCGGCTAAAGAGAAGATTTCGGAGGAAGGTTATGATCCGGAATACGGCGCACGTCCGTTACGCAGGGCGATCCAAAAGCATATCGAAGACCAGCTGTCTGAAGAATTGCTCAAGGGAACCGTCCTCACTGGACAAAATGTCGTAATAGATGTTGAAAATGGCGAATTCGTTGTCAAGGCTCCAGAAAAAACGGCAAAAGCTTAAAATGGCTTAACAAGTAAACAAAAGGGGTATACGTACAAATACGTGTACCCCTTTTTTACTAAAAGAGAATATTATCAATATCCCCCTCAAAAATTTGCCACATTGCATAAAAATGCCGGATGCAATTTCGTATTCGTAAAGCCCAAATCTTCATTCTAAAATAGTTGGAATCGCATCATCTGGATATGAACATAATTTTAAGTAAACAATGTGCTGCAAAAAATTACATACCCACATCAGTCGCTATCATTTCTTTTATTACTTGTTTGGCTTTATTATAAAGATAATAACTTTTTTTATTGAGAGGCTAAGAAAATGGCAAAAAGAAAAACAAAATTCATGTGCCAGGAATGTGGCTATGAATCTCCGAAATGGATGGGAAAATGTCCGGGTTGCGGGCAATGGAATAAGATGGTCGAGGAAGTGGAAAGCACTGGATCGACAAGAAGAGGTGCGTTTGCCAATACAGGAAATACGGGTGTTGCCGCAAAGGCCACTCCTATCACCAGTATTGAAACAGTAAGCGAGCCGCGCATTACAACAGACTTGAATGAGTTGAACCGTGTACTTGGAGGCGGGGTAGTCAGAGGGTCACTTGTGCTGATTGGCGGGGACCCGGGTATTGGGAAATCGACCTTATTGCTGCAGGTCTCTTACCAGCTGGCTAAAAAGGCTCATTCAGTCCTTTATATTTCTGGTGAGGAGTCGATGAGGCAAACGAAACTGCGCGCGGATCGGCTTGGTGTAACATCGGATAATCTGCTTGTATATTCGGAAACAAACCTGCATGAAATCAGTCTTACGATCGAAAACAGCAATCCTGACTTTGTTATTGTGGATTCAATCCAAACCATTTTCCATCCGGAAGTGACCTCCGCTCCAGGGAGCGTGTCACAAGTAAGGGAATGTACAGCAGAGTTAATGAGGATTGCAAAAACAAAGGGAATTGCGATTTTTATTGTCGGGCATGTTACGAAGGAAGGGTCCATTGCAGGACCAAGACTTCTGGAGCATATGGTCGACACCGTACTTTATTTTGAAGGCGAGAGGCACCATACGTATCGAATCCTCCGGGCTGTAAAAAACCGATTTGGGTCGACAAATGAAATGGGTATTTTTGAAATGAAGGAAGTCGGACTGGAAGAAGTGGCAAACCCATCAGAGATTTTTTTAGAGGAAAGATCCCAGGGAGCTTCCGGTTCAACGGTTGTGGCTTCTATGGAAGGAACGCGGCCTGTATTGGTTGAAATCCAGGCGCTGATTTCGCCAACGAGCTTTGGGAATCCGAGGCGAATGGCTACCGGTATCGACCATAATCGTGTATCGCTGCTGATGGCCGTGCTGGAGAAGCGTGTCGGTTTGCTGCTGGCTAATCAGGATGCTTATTTGAAGGTCGCCGGCGGAGTGAAGCTGGATGAACCGGCGATTGACCTTGCGGTGGCAGTCAGCATTGCTTCAAGCTTCAGGGATAAACCGACTCGCGCTTCGGACTGCATCATCGGCGAGGTAGGCCTGACAGGTGAAGTCAGGAGGGTCTCTAGGATTGAACAGCGCGTCCAGGAAGCCGCGAAGCTTGGCTTTGAAAGAATTATTTTACCGGAGAATAATCTTGGTGGATGGACACCGCCAAGGGGAGTGGAGCTTATCGGGGTATCATCGGTCAGCCATGCATTAAAAGTCACCTTAGGGGGTTGATGGATTGGAACATAGAGAGCTTGAGGAACAAGAGTTAGGTGAAATCCTTCAATTTATCGCTCCAGGTACACCTCTAAGGGCTGGAATCGATAATGTGCTCCGGGCCAAGACAGGCGGATTGATTGTGTTTGGATACAATGAAAAGGTCAAAAACCTGGTGGATGGCGGATTTGAAATCAACTGCAGGTTCAGTCCCAGCTATCTTTATGAACTGGCGAAGATGGATGGCGCGATCATCTTAAACGAGACTGGCAGCAAAATATTATTCGCCAACGCCCAGTTAGCGCCGGATACGGGAGTACCCTCGACTGAGACAGGGATGAGGCACAGGACAGCGGAACGGGTGGCGAGGCAAACAAAAGCACTCGTCATCGCGATTTCCCAGCGAAGGAATGTCATCACCCTGTATCAGGGGAACCTTCGTTATGCCATGCAGGAAATCGGGGTTATCCTAACGAAGGCGAACCAGGCCATCCAGACGTTGGAAAAGTATAAGGTCGTGCTTGAACAAAGCATCACCAACCTGGGAATCCTCGAGTTTGAAGATCTTGTAACCTATAATGACTTGCTTCAGGTGATCCATCGCTTTGAAATGGTGCTGAGAATCAAAACGGAGCTTTTGACGTATTTGAGTGAACTTGGATTAGAAGGGCGGCTGATCCGTCTGCAAATGCAGGAACTGTTATCCGAAATGGAAAGGGAAGCATTGCTTGTCATCAAAGATTATTCTGCGGAACAGGAAGTAAGGGCAGATGTTGTGATGGCCCGGTTCCAGGAACTTTCAAAAGCCGGAGTCATCGAGGATTCAGCCATCCTCAAGCTGCTCGGCCATCAGGGATATGTGCATATGGATGAGTTTATCTGTCCTAGAGGTTATCGGATGCTGAATAAGATTCCGCGTCTGCCGATGATCATCACGGAGAATTTGATCAAACGTTTTGGCAAATTCACCAAAATGATTGCAGCTTCCGTCGCAGAGCTGGACGATGTAGAGGGCATTGGTGAGGTAAGAGCGCGGAAAATCAAGGAAGGCTTCAAACTCATCAGGGACCAGCTGATGGCAGACCGTCAAATGTAATCCCAAACATTGGCGGCCTGCTTTTAATTGACACCAACATGCCCTGGTGCTACGTTAAAGAAGAGATTTACTCCTATTAGGATTATGTCAATCTTACTGTATTGTGATTTTATTTGTACAAAATCCGTAACCTTTGCCATGGTAAAATCGTATAATCATTTGGATGTTTATTTTAAAGAAAATGTTTGATTACGAGGGTTTCAAATTTTGGAAGTTGTTTATAATGATTAAAAGGAGGTGAAAGGATGTTAAGACGTATCATTCAAGCCTGCTTCCTGATTATCGGGGGAACGCTTGGTATATTCTTAATTCCTGATTTATTATCATTAATGAACGCGGGAGACATGACTCTCATCAATAATCCTTATGTTACTGCTGTTTTAGGCGCACTTATTTTTTATCTTCTTACTTTTTGGGCTGTAGATCCTGTGACCAATTTTGTGAAGTGGGCTGAAGAGTCACTGATCAAGGCACCGATAACTGACGTCCTGTTTGGAAGTGTTGGCCTCTTCTTTGGTTTGCTGGTGGCATTCTTAGTTGGATTTGCCCTTAATGCAATCCAGGTGCCTGTTGTGAATACAGTTGCACCGACGCTCCTGACACTTTTATTTGGTTATCTTGGTTTCCAGGTCGGTTTCAAAAAGCGAGATGAACTGCTGGGTTTATTTTCACGCTCAAAGAAAAAGGGCACTGAAGAAGAAGTGGAAAAGGAAAGTCGTGCAAGAGAGTGGAAGATTCTCGATACAAGTGTGATTATTGATGGCAGGGTGGCAGATATCTGCCAGACTGGATTCCTTGAAGGGACCATTGTCATTCCGCAATTTGTCCTGGAAGAATTACAGCATATTGCTGATTCATCTGACGTGTTGAAGCGAAATCGCGGGCGCCGCGGATTGGACATCCTTAACCGTATTCAAAAGGAACTTAAGATTAAGGTTGAAATTTACGAAGGTGATTTTGATGATATCCAGGAAGTCGACAGCAAGCTTGTGAAGCTGGCAAAGCTGACAAATGGTGTTGTTGTCACAAATGATTTCAATCTGAACAAAGTGTGTGAATTGCAGAAGGTTGCTGTCCTGAATATCAATGACCTTGCCAATGCGGTGAAACCAGTCGTCCTTCCTGGAGAAGAATTGAGCATCCAGGTAATCAAGGATGGCAAGGAACATAATCAGGGCATTGCTTACCTGGATGACGGCACAATGATCGTCGTCGAAGAAGGCCGTGATTATATCGGAAAGCGCATTGATGTGCTTGTGACAAGTGTGTTGCAAACATCAGCTGGCAGGATGATTTTCGCAAAGCCAAAACAGTTGGAAAAAAGCATAATCAGTTGATCCATTCCGAATGGATCAAGCCTATATGGGCAGTTGATTCCCGCTTCCTTCATGGATTCCCTGAAGGCGTGAAGCAGGGCCTCGACTGCCCGTTTATATGTTAAAGTGTTGTTATATTGTAAAAGCAGAAACTAAAGGAGTTTTCATCATGCCTTATCAGGTTATCATTCCTGCTGCGGGTCAGGGAAAGAGGATGGGAGCAGGAAAGAATAAATTGCTGCTCACATTGGAAGGTGTACCGATCCTGATCCATACACTCAGGGTGTTTGAAGCAGATGCTGAATGCACTGGCATCATTCTCGCCATCAGTCCGAATGATGAGCAACAGTTCAAGTCTTTATTGAACGAGTATGGTATACATAAGGTATCATCACTGGTCAATGGCGGAAAGGAACGCCAGGACAGTGTCTATAACGGTCTGAAAGCCGTCCATTCCCTGGATGGGATCGTGCTCGTCCATGACGCTGCCCGCCCATTCATAAAAATGGAAACAATCCACAAACTTGTGGAGGCAGCAAGCAAAGATGGCGGGGCAATCGTGGCTGTTCCTGTTAAAGATACAATCAAGAAAGCGGTGGACGGTACGGTAGCCGAAACAGTTGAGCGTTCAAGCTTATGGGCAGTCCAGACTCCGCAGGCTTTCCGCGCTTCCGTATTGCTTGAGGCGCATAACAAGGCAATGAGGGAACAATTCATTGGTACAGATGAATCAAGCCTTGTCGAACGAATCCCGCATCCAGTCAGCATCATCGAAGGGGACTATGATAATATTAAGCTGACAACACCAGAAGATTTATATTTCGCAGAAGCGATTTTGCGGAAACGAAAAGAATCCAGTGTTTAAGAGAATATATAAACAGCCTAATTTTAAAAGGAGTAATTCACTATGTTTCGTATTGGACAAGGTTTCGATGTACATCAATTGACGGAGGGCAGGCCGCTGATCATTGGCGGAATCACGATTCCATATGAAAAAGGACTGCTTGGGCACTCAGATGCCGATGTGCTTCTACATACAGTAGCTGATGCATGTCTTGGAGCAATCGGCGAAGGGGATATCGGCAGACATTTCCCGGATACTGACCCTGAATTCAAGGACGCCGATTCAGCTAAATTGCTTGAGCATGTGTGGAAGATTGTAAAGGAAAAAGGATACGAGCTTGTTAACATCGACTGCACGATCATCGCCCAGCAACCCAAAATGGCACCGCATATTGAATCCATGCGTGAAAGGATTGCAGGGCTGCTTGAAGGGAATTCCGACCAGGTGAACGTCAAGGCGACGACAACAGAAAAGCTGGGATTCCCGGGACGGGGAGAAGGCATAGCTTCTCAGGCAACCGTGTTGCTGAAGCAGACTGAGAAATAAATTCGGTGCTACTTCCGCTTTATATATCGATAATGATACAATAATGAACAGCTATATTAGAGGAGGATTCACTATGTCATCAGATATCCGGGTGCGTTATGCCCCGAGTCCGACTGGACATTTACATATCGGGAATGCCCGTACTGCATTATTCAATTATCTATTCGCACGCAACAGAGGCGGAAAGTTCATCATCCGCATTGAAGATACAGATAAAAAACGAAATATCGAAGGCGGAGAGCAAAGCCAATTGAAGTACCTTCAGTGGCTTGGGATCGACTGGGATGAGAGCGTTGATGTGGGCGGCGAATACGGACCATACCGCCAATCAGAGCGTAACCACATCTATGAGCAATACAATCAGGAGCTTCTTGAAAAAGGCCATGCCTATAAGTGCTACTGCACAGAGGAAGAACTGGAGGCGGAGCGCGAAGAGCAGTCTGCCCGAAATGAGACGCCTCAATATTCCGGACGCTGCCGCAACCTGACAGCAGAACAGAAGGAGCAGTTTGAAAAAGAAGGACGCCAGCCGAGCCTTCGCTTCAAGGTGCCTGCAGGGCAGATCCTGAAGTTCGATGATATGGTAAAGGGCGACGTGAGCTTTGAATCAGACGGGATGGGTGACTTTGTCATCGTTAAAAAAGACGGCACACCGACTTATAATTATGCGGTTGTCGTCGATGACCATCTGATGAAGATTTCCCACGTTCTTCGCGGGGATGATCACATCTCCAATACACCGAAGCAGCTTGTGATTTATGAAGCACTTGGCTGGGAGCCGCCGGTGTTCGGACATATGACACTGATTGTCAACGAAAGCCGCAAGAAGCTGAGCAAGCGTGATGAATCGATCATCCAGTTCATCGAGCAGTACGAGGAGCTTGGATATCTTCCAGAAGCTTTGTTCAACTTCATAACATTGCTTGGATGGTCTCCATCTGGTGAAGAGGAGATTTATTCAAAGGATGAGTTCATCGAGATTTTTGACCCTGCCAGACTTTCAAAATCTCCTGCACTCTTTGACCAGCAGAAGCTAGCCTGGATGAACAATCAATATATGAAAAAAGCAGACCTTGACAGGGTAGTTGAGCTTTCACTTCCACATCTCATCAAAGCTGGAAAGGTCAGCGAGAGCCGTTCAGCGGAAGAAGATGCCTGGGTTCGCGGCCTCATTTCCCTGTACCATGATAAAATGAGTTTCGGAGCGGAAATCGTCGAGATGTCGGATTTATTTTTCCGCGATGAGGTAAACTATGATGAAGAAGCAAAAGAAGTTCTTGCGGGCGAGCAGGTCCCTGAAGTGCTGAATGCGTTCCTCGGTGAAATCGATCAGCTTGAAGAATTCAAGGCGGATGGAATCAAGGCAGCGGTGAAGTCAGTCCAAAAGGGCACAGGCCATAAAGGCCAGAAGCTGTTCATGCCAATACGTGCGGCGGCGACAGGCCAGACACATGGACCGGACCTGATGCTTGCGATGGAACTGATCGGTAAAGACAAGGTCAAGGAAAGAGTCCAAAAACTATTGGGCTAATAACTTTTTAAGCTCTTTTAGTTAACAGAAACTAAAAAATGTAATATAGTAAGAGTAATTCTATAAAACCAAAGTGTTGAAGAGGAAAAGTAGTAAGATGACGCTTTTTAGAGAGAACCATCACCGGCTGAAAGTGGTTCAGGCCTCTCATTTTTCGAAATGCGCCTCGGAGTCCCTTTGCGAAAAGGCCATCAGTGCCTGAGTAGTATCGGGCGGGACCTCCCGTTAACAGGTGAAAGTTGAGGTTATGCCGTTTCAAAGGCAGCCTAAACAGAGTGGAACCGCGCATACCAAGCGTCTCTGTCGTATACGACAGGGGCGCTTTTTTATATGTGTACTGGCAGGCAAGTTAGGGTATGTGCCCCAAAAAGCCGGCACAAAGAGATTACGGTCACATAAACAAGGAATATGTGCCCGAAAAAAACGAGACGTTGAGATACGGTCACATAAATCCCAAATAGTAAGGCTATAACCCAATGTCAGCTTTAAAGGTGCTCATTATTGAGCAATGACTAGAATGTATTTTTAAAAGAAGGAGGATTTCACCATGTTTAAGATGATGAAGGAAGACATAGATGTTGTTTTTGATCAGGATCCTTCCGCCAGGAGCGCGCTGGAAGTGGTCTTGACCTACGCAGGCCTGCACGCGATATGGGCCCATCGTTTCGCACATGCTTTTTACAAGCGGAAGTTTTATTTTATCGCAAGGGCTATATCGCAAATCAGCCGGTTTTTCACGGGGGTAGAAATCCATCCGGGAGCCAAGATTGGCAGACGTTTTTTCATCGACCATGGAATGGGGGTCGTCATTGGCGAAACGTGTGAGATTGGTGATAATGTGACGGTGTTCCAGGGAGTGACCCTGGGCGGTACGGGCAAAGAAAAAGGCAAACGCCACCCGACGGTAAAAGATAATGCCTTGATTGCGACCGGGGCTAAGGTTTTAGGTTCGATTACGATTGGGGAGAATTCTAAAGTGGGCGCAGGATCTGTTGTCCTGAAAGATGTTCCTCCGAACTCCACTGTTGTCGGCATCCCGGGCAAAATCGTCATCCAGGACGGCGTCAGAGTCAAAAAGGATTTCAATCATCGCGATCTGCCGGATCCTGTGGCGGATCGATGTCAGGAAATCGAAATGGAATTAGTGAAATTGAAAAAAGAACTTGAATTAGTCAAATTACATGAAGAACTTGAAGCTGCCAAGCAGGGAAGGGGCATGGAAAATGGGAATTAAAATTTATAATACACTCACTCGAAATAAGGAAGAGTTTATCCCCTTAGAAGAGGGAAAAGTGAAAATGTATGTTTGCGGTCCTACCGTCTATAACTATATCCACATTGGCAATGCCCGTCCGGCGATCGTTTTCGATACGGTCCGCCGCTATCTTGAATTCCGCGGCTATGATGTCCGCTTTGTTTCGAACTTCACTGATGTCGATGACAAGCTGATCAAAGCAGCGAATGAACTAGGTGAAGACGTACCGACAATTGCCCAACGTTTCATCAACGCCTATTTTGATGATGTTCACGCACTTGGCTGCAAGACAGCTGATGCTCACCCTAGGGTAACGGAAACCATGGATCTGATTATTGAATTCATCAGCGCGTTGATTGAAAAGGGCTTTGCCTATGAATCAGGCGGAGACGTGTACTATCGCACGAGAGAATTTAAAGAATACGGCAAGCTTTCCCATCAATCCATCGAAGAGCTGAAAGTTGGAGCGAGGATTCAGGTGGGCGAAAAGAAGCAGGACGCGCTTGATTTTGTGCTATGGAAATCGGCTAAAGAAGGCGAGATTTCCTGGGATAGTCCTTGGGGAAAAGGCCGTCCAGGCTGGCATATTGAGTGCTCGGCAATGGCCCGCGAATATCTTGGAGATACAATTGATATCCATGCTGGCGGACAGGATCTCGCTTTCCCGCACCATGAAAATGAAATCGCCCAGTCAGAGGCTTTGACAGGAAAGACATTTGCCCGCTACTGGATGCATAATGGATACATCAATATTGATAATGAAAAGATGTCCAAGTCACTTGGCAATTTTGTCACAGTGCATGACATCATTAAACAAGTTGATCCCCAGGTATTAAGATTTTTCATGATTTCAGTTCATTACCGGAATCCGATCAACTACAGCCAGGAGCTGCTTGAAAAGACCAAGGCTGCCTTCGATCGTTTGAAGACTTCTTATCAAAACCTGAAGCACCGCCTTGGAGCAAGCGCGAACCTTACCGATGATAACCAGGAATGGATGGATAAAATCGCCGGTCTTCGTGAGCAATTCATCAAGGATATGGATGATGACTTCAACACAGCCAATGGAGTATCCACCCTGTTTGAGCTTTCGAAGCTATCCAATCTGTACTTGATGGAGAAAAACACTTCCGAGGAAGTCATCCATGCATTCATGAATGAATTTGAGACATTGTTCGAAGTTCTCGGCCTCTCGTTAAAAGACGAAGAATTGCTTGACGAAGAGATCGAAGCCTTGATTGAAAAGCGTACACAGGCACGCAAGGACAGGAATTTCCAGCTTGCGGATGAAATTCGTGACCAGCTGAAGGAAATGAAAATCATCATCGAAGACACTCCGCAAGGCATCAGATGGAAAAGAGGCTAAATGATGCTGCATTACGAACACAAAGTAGATGAAAAACAATTGAATAGCCTTGCCCTTGCTTACATGGGTGATGCCGTATATGAACTGTATGTCCGGCATCACCTGCTGCAAAGCGGCAAGGTCCGGCCAAACAAGCTGCATAAAGAAGCGACCGCTTATGTTTCGGCAAAATCGCAGGCGAAATACCTTCACAAGCTTATCGAAATGGAGAAGCTGTCCGAAGCGGAAATAACGATTGTAAAAAGGGGCCGGAATGCAAAGTCAGGATCTGTCCCGAGAAACACCGATGTCCAAACATACCGTTACAGTACAGCCTTTGAGGCCTTGATTGGTTTTTTGTATCTGGCAGGCGATGAGAAACGGATAGAAGAACTGATTTCCACAATATTTGCACTTGCTGAAGAATAGAAGGGAGGAAAGATTCCATGAGCCAGAAACAGAACCGGAATACTAGGCAAAAGCCAGTTGATGATAAAAAGCGGAAGCCGGCGCGGAACCAGGGCCAAAGGCAGGATGATAAGCCTAAAAACAGAACAGCCAGAGGCCAGGACCAGAAACATGAGGCAAGACATGACCAAAAACATGAGCCAAGGCGAGATAGAAAACATGAGCCAAGGAAAGACCAGAAACGCGAGCCAAAACGTGACCGGAAGCAAGGGCAAAAACCTGACCAAATTCAAGAACAAAACGAAAACCAGGATTACATAATCGGGAAGAATCCGGTGATCGAAGCCTTGAAATCAGAGCGTGACATCAACAAAATCTTGATTGCAGAGGGCTCGCAAAGCGGGCAGATGCAGCAAGTCATCGGAATGGCGAAGGAAGCCAATGTCATCGTCCAATTCGTTCCGAAGAAGAAGATCGACCAGCTTGCTGATGGCAATCATCAGGGTGTCATCGCTCAGGTTGCAGCGTATGAATATGCAGAGATTGATGATTTGTTCGCTTTAGCCGAAAAGAAAAATGAGGCACCTTTCTTCTTGCTTCTCGATGAAATTGAAGACCCCCACAACCTGGGCTCGATCATGAGGACAGCGGATGCCTCGGGAGCACACGGGATCATCATTCCAAAGAGGCGAGCAGTTGGGCTGACCGCGACAGTAGCCAAACTATCTACAGGCGCAATCGAATATATTCCGGTTGCGAGAGTCACGAATATGGCACAGACCATCGATGAATTGAAGGAACGCGGTGTCTGGATAGCCGGAACGGATGCATCGGCAAAACAGGATTTTCGTCAAATGGATGGAACATTGCCTCTTGGCCTGGTAATTGGCAGCGAGGGAAAAGGCATGGGAAGATTGATTAGGGACAAATGTGATTTTCTATTAAGCCTTCCAATGGTTGGACATGTAACTTCCTTGAATGCATCAGTGGCTGCGGCACTCCTGATGTATGAAGTCCATCGTAAACGACAACCATTAGGGGAATAGGGATGGATATCCTGCTTGTTGACGGCTACAATATCATTGGCGCATGGCCGGAGCTGGTCAGCTTGAAGAAGAAAGAGCTTTCCGCCGCCAGGGACCGGCTGGTGGAAATCATGGCAGAGTACCAGGCGTATACCGGCTATCGCGTCATCATTGTTTTTGACGCTCATTTTGTATCAGGAACGCAAAAGAAATATAGAAATTATAAAGTGGAAGTTATTTTTACAAAAGAAAATGAAACAGCTGATGAACGAATTGAAAGGCTGGCGATCGACCTAAGTAACCGCAAAACACAGATTCACGTAGCCACCTCTGACTATACTGAGCAATGGGCCATTTTTGGACAGGGAGCCTTGAGGAAATCAGCGAGGGAGCTGCTTAATGAAACAAATTTAATCAGCAAAAAAATCGAGAAAAGCGTGAAAGTAATCCAGGAAAAGAAGCCAAGTGCCAAGATTCCGCTTACAAAAGAAGTGGCAGAAATTTTTGAAAAATGGCGCAGAGGAGAGCAATGACCTGTTGACGCCTTAAAAAAGCCTGCTGTATAATATTTCTAACTGTATGTGCGGGCGGGGGGATCGAAATGAGTGCTGACATCGGGAATCGTTTAAATGACGCTTATTTATTGCTGGAAGATGAAGAAATTGTAGAAGCAGTTCACAGAGGAGAAAGTGATGCACTTGATTTTCTGATTCACAAATACAGGAATTTTGTCCGGGCGAAAGCACGTTCATATTTCCTGATTGGAGCAGATAAAGAGGACATCGTGCAGGAAGGAATGATCGGGCTATATAAAGCGATCCGTGATTTCCGGGAGGACAAGCTAACATCATTCAAAGCATTTGCAGAACTATGCATTACCCGTCAGATCATTACGGCCATCAAGACGGCCACAAGGCAAAAACACATCCCGCTTAACTCCTATGTCTCCCTGGACAAGCCGATTTATGATGAAGAATCGGACAGGACACTGATGGATGTTTTATCCGGAGCCAAAGTGATGGACCCCGAAGAGTTATTTATCAATCAGGAAGAATTTGACCAGATTGAAGTGAAAATGTCTGAGCTGCTTAGTGATCTTGAGCGAAAAGTGCTCGCATTATATTTGGACGGTCAATCCTACCAGGAAATTTCCGAAGAGCTGAATCGCCATGTCAAGTCAATCGACAATGCGCTTCAGCGTGTGAAGCGGAAGCTTGAGCGGTATCTTGAGCTGAGAGAACTGTCGGTGTAGGCTGAATTGCCGCAAAATAGCCACAAAACTGACTTTTTGGTATATGAAATTATTAATTTTTCATTTAGATAATTGGCCAGCTCCAGCGCCTAGCCAGTTTTCATCCTCGAGAGGCTTCTTCGAGTATCTTGCGAGAAGCGTTAGCTTTGAGCAGCTCGAGACGCTTCGGTCCTGCCAATGAAGTCAAAGAACGACTTCACTGTCAGGCCCTCCAGCGCTTGTCGGGGCAGAACAAGGCGCTTACGCTTTTCTATTATTGACACAAGCTATCAGCCGTGGTATCTTTTTAAAGATATAATAGATGGCGGTTTCATGGCATCAGATTGAAATCAGCCTGTTGAAGCGGGTGTGAGTGTCAATGAATAACAAAGTGACTCTTGCTTGTCAGGAATGCGGTTCCCGCAATTATTCCACAACGAGCAACAAGCAAACGCAAACAGAACGACTGGAGCTGAAAAAGTACTGCAGCAACTGCGGTGCCCATACAGTTCATAAGGAAACGAAATAAGGTTTTCAGATAGATCATCATATGGAATCCCGATAAGTTGGAGGTTACAAAATGCAGCGCATCACTAATTTTTTCAGTGAAGTTGGACGTGAAATGAGGAAGGTCAGCTGGCCTAGACGCAAAGAACTGACTCGCTACACGATTACGGTTCTGTCTACAGTTGCTTTTGCCGCTCTATTCTTCGCAGTGTTAGACCTTGGTATTTCTGAATTGATTCGCATAATTCTTGAATAACCAATACGTACTCATGGTATAATGGAAAATATAAACGCAGGACAAGTTTAAAAGCCCGGATAACGGGTTTTTTATTTGCTTGAAAAAAATTCGCATTCAATGCCGGGGCTTCAGTGTACACATACGGTAACGCCCGGGCGTCTGGAAATGGGGAGGGACGGACGAATTAGTCCTCGATGATGGAAAAGAATTGGTATGTAGTGCATACTTACTCAGGCTATGAGAACAAGGTCAAGACGAATCTTGAGAAGCGTGTTGAAACAATGGGCATGCAAGATAAGATCTTCCGTGTGATCGTACCTGAAGAAGAAGAAACAGATTTCAAAAATGGTAAAAAGAAAGTTGTGAAGAGAAAGACTTTCCCTGGTTATGTCCTAGTAGAACTGGTCATGACGGATGATTCCTGGTATGTGGTCCGAAATACGCCGGGTGTTACTGGATTCGTTGGCTCTGCTGGTGCAGGTTCTAAACCAACTCCGCTATTGCCTGAAGAAGCAACTTTCATCCTCAAGCGCATGGGTATGGAAGAGAAGAAGGTTGATGTCAACTTCGAACTTGGTGAAACGGTTCAGGTAAGCGAAGGGCCATTCGCGAACTTCACAGGTACAATTGAAGAGATCGATAAGGACAAAGCCAAGTTGAAAGTTCTTGTCAATATGTTCGGCCGTGATACTCCGGTTGAGCTTGAATTTTCACAGATTGAAAAATTATAATCTGAAATAACTTGAAATCAACTTTAAAAAGTGTTAATATTTCATAGGTCAGTATGTCTTGGACGATTGACAGATATATGTCAAGTTCTTTATTTCATATAAAGACTTTTAAAATGAGTGGGAGGGGAAAATCCCCTATTACCACATCACGGACTTTAAGGAGGTGTGTCTCGTGGCTAAAAAAGTAATTAAGATGGTTAAGTTGCAAATCCCTGCTGGTAAAGCCAATCCGGCACCACCAGTTGGACCTGCACTAGGTCAAGCCGGTGTTAACATCATGGGATTCTGTAAGGAGTTTAACGCTCGTACAGCTGACCAAGCTGGACTAATCATTCCTGTCGAAATCACGGTTTTTGAGGACCGTTCATTTACATTTATTACGAAAACTCCTCCTGCTGCAGTTCTTTTGAAGGTAGCAGCTGGAATCCAGTCTGGTTCTGGTGAACCAAACCGTAATAAAGTAGCAACAGTCAAGCGTGAGAAAGTACGTGAGATTGCTGAACAGAAAATGCCTGACCTAAACGCAGCTAGCGTTGAAGCAGCAATGCGCATGGTTGAAGGTACTGCACGCAGCATGGGAATCAATATCGAAGACTAATTTCTGCTGCAGAGGATGAATGGGTTGCGGAGCTGAATTAGATTTCACCCGCAACCTTTTGTCTGAAATGGCGCCTTTATGGCGCCTTCGCTTTTGGAGCTCTGGTGCCGTTAAAGGTGCCACCGCTTTCGTTGTCTAGCTCCGACGCGTGACCAAGTGCCAACGCGTCTCCGCTTTTCAAAGTGGGAGGTTATTCCGTTAAAACCACAATTTAGGAGGAAATAAAAATGGCTAAAAAAGGTAAAAAGTATCTTGAAGCTGCTAAGCTTGTAGATCGCTCTCAAGCATATACAGCTGCTGAAGCAGTTGAGCTTGCTAAAAAGACAAGCACAGTTAAATTTGACGCTACAGTTGAAGCTGCTTTCCGTCTGGGTGTAGACCCTAAGAAAGCTGACCAGCAAATCCGTGGAGCAGTTGTGCTTCCAAACGGAACTGGTAAAACTCAACGTGTACTAGTATTCGCTAAAGGCGAAAAGTTAAAAGAAGCAGAAGCTGCTGGCGCAGACTATGTTGGCGATGCAGAGTACATCAACAAGATCCAACAAGGTTGGTTCGAATTCGATGTAATCGTTGCTACACCTGACATGATGGGTGAAGTTGGTAAGCTTGGTCGCGTATTGGGACCTAAAGGCTTAATGCCAAACCCTAAGACTGGCACAGTTACATTCGATGTAACTAAAGCAGTTAACGAAATCAAGGCTGGTAAAGTAGAATACCGCGTTGACAAGTCTGGTAACATCCATGTACCTATCGGAAAAGTTTCTTTCGAAGACAACAAGCTTGTTGAAAACTTCAACACAATCTTCGAAACTATGATGAAGGTTAAGCCAGCTGCAGCTAAAGGAACTTACATGAAAAACGTTACGATCTCTACTACTATGGGACCTGGCGTTAAAGTAGATCCTTCAACTGTAAAATAATAGTATTTGACAATCAACGAAGGATTGGATATAATTCTTCTTGTTGTGAAAATAGAATAACATTTGTACCGCAGACAGCAGGGGCTTATTGCTTAATATCCTGCCGAGGTCATACGATAGAGCAACACATTTCCTATTGTATACTTCCTCCGCGTCTGCACTGATGCGGAGGTTTTTATTTGATCGGTATAAATGCAGAAATCTACAGGAGGTGTAAGGATGAGCGCAATTATCGAAGTGAAAAAGCAAATCGTTGACGAGATTGCTGGCAAACTAAAAGAAAGCAAATCAACTATCGTTGTTGATTACCGTGGACTAACAGTTGCAGAAGTAACTGAACTTCGTAAGGAGCTTCGTGAAGCTGGTGTTGAATTCAAAGTTTACAAAAACTCAATGACACGCCGTGCTGCTGAAGCTGCTGAACTTGCTGGCTTAAACACATCTTTAACTGGTCCTAACGCAATCGCGTTCAGTACTGAAGATGTAGTTGCACCAGCTAAGATTCTTAACGAATTCGCTAAGAAACATGAAGCCCTTGAAATCAAGGCAGGCGTCGTTGAAGGCAACATCGTTACAGTAGAAGAAATCAAGGCACTTGCAGACCTACCGTCTCGCGAAGGTCTACTTTCTATGCTACTCAGCGTACTTCAAGCTCCAATCCGCAATCTTGCTCTTGCTGCAAAAGCTGTTGCAGAACAGAAAGAAGAGCAAGGCGCGTAAGTTAAAAATAATCACTGTTTAACAATAAAAAACTAACCTATTAGGAGGAAACAAATCATGACTCAAGAACAAATCATTGAAGCAGTTAAAAATATGACTGTTTTAGAACTTAACGATCTAGTAAAAGCAATCGAAGAAGAATTCGGCGTTACTGCTGCTGCACCAGTAGCAATGATGGGTGGAGCTGCTGCAGGCGGCGCTGCTGAAGAACAAACTGAGTTTGACGTAGTTCTTGCATCTGCTGGCGACCAGAAGATCAAGGTTATCAAAGTTGTTCGTGAAATCACTGGACTTGGTCTTAAAGAAGCGAAGGAAGTTGTTGACAACGCTCCTAAAGCTCTTAAAGAAGGCGTTTCTAAAGAAGAAGCTGAAGAAATCAAAGCTAAGCTTGAAGAAGTTGGAGCTAACGTCGAAGTTAAGTAATCAACCTTACAATAAAAAGCTCGCTGCTAAAGCGGGCTTTTTTTTCGCTTTATTAGTTTCAAATTTTGCTTTTTAATATTTAAAAGTTTATAATACCGCAGTAGCAATGCAATCCGCGATCGCATTCTTCAAATGAGTCCCCGTGGAGGTGAGATATTTTGACTGAACATTATTACTCCCGCAAACCCAGTACCGACAGCAACCCTGTGAAATGGCAAAGCGAATTGAAGGGGAATAGCTTCCGCTTCAAGACGGACAGTGGTGTTTTCTCGAAAAAGGAAGTCGATTTTGGTTCAAGATTATTAATTGACACGTTCGAACTAACTAGAGCGGACGGATTGATTCTTGATGTTGGCTGTGGCTATGGCCCAATCGGACTTTCAATTGCCAGGGCCTATCCAGAAGCGATGGTCCACATGGTGGATGTAAATGAAAGAGCGATTATGCTTGCGAAAGAAAATGCGTCCGAGAACAAAGTGGACAATGTGAAAATCTATGAAAGCGACCGGCTTAATGCAGTGGAGGAGGAAGGTTTCAATGCAATCCTGACCAACCCGCCGATCCGGGCCGGCAAAAAGATAGTTCATGATATTTTCGAGCAAAGTTTTCAGCGTTTAGCTGAAGGCGGAGAGCTTTGGGTGGTCATCCAGAAAAAGCAGGGTGCGCCATCCGCGATGGAAAAAATGAAAGAACTTTTTGGCGATGTAGAGGTTGAGGCGAAAAGTAAAGGATACTTTATTCTCAAATCTGTTAAATGTTGACGTGAGAAAACCGCTATGTTAATATTATAAAATGCCAATATATTAGTTTCCTTTTCAATTGCTATTTTCATCGAAAGTTGTATAATTTTGGGCATTAAGGGAAAACTAACAAAATAATTGTTCGTTGCAGGAAATGTGGTTTTTAGGTGAAAACCCTTTTTCTTTTTGTCTTTTGAAATGGAGGAAACTTCATGGACAAGACAGGGATAGATGAATAATAACGCTTGATTTGAGGGGTGAATCAGTTGACAGGTCAACTAGTTCAGTATGGACGACACCGCCAACGTAGAAGTTATGCTCGCATCAGTGAAGTTTTGGAATTGCCGAATTTGATTGAAATTCAAACCTCTTCCTATCAGTGGTTTCTTGATGAGGGCCTCCGTGAAATGTTCCAGGACATTTCACCGATTGAAGACTTTACTGGTAACTTATCGTTAGAGTTTATCGATTACAGTCTTGGCGAACCGAAATATCCAGTGGAAGAATCAAAAGAAAGAGACGTTACTTACTCTGCGCCATTAAGAGTAAAGGTCCGCCTTGTGAATAAGGAAACAGGTGAAGTAAAGGACCAGGATGTTTTCATGGGCGATTTCCCGCTTATGACAGAAACTGGCACGTTTGTGATCAATGGTGCTGAAAGGGTTATCGTTTCCCAGTTAGTGCGCTCACCAAGTGTATACTACAGCGGGAAGCTTGATAAAAACGGGAAGAAAGGGTTCACTGCGACCGTAATCCCGAACCGCGGTGCCTGGTTGGAGTATGAAACAGATGCCAAGGATGTTGTATATGTAAGGATCGATCGTACGAGGAAGCTCCCTGTTACGGTTCTTTTGCGTGCATTAGGGTTCGGTTCTGATCAAGAAATCATTGATCTGATCGGAGATAATGAATATATCCGTAATACTCTTGAAAAAGACAATACGGAAAGCACGGAAAAAGCGCTTCTTGAAATCTATGAGCGCCTCCGTCCTGGCGAACCGCCTACAGTTGAAAATGCAAAGAGCCTTCTGGTATCAAGATTCTTTGATCCAAAGCGCTATGACCTCGCAAACGTAGGGCGTTATAAGATCAATAAAAAGCTTCATATTAAGAACCGTTTATTCGGGCAAAAGCTTGCAGAAACATTAGTGGATCCTGAAACAGGGGAAATCATCGCAGAAAAGGGCGTCACACTTGACCGCCGTACTCTGGATAAAATCATCCCTGCGCTGGAGAACAATGTTGGATTCAAGTCAATCAGCCCTTATGGCGGCGTGGTTGAAGAGGATGTAACTTTACAAAGCATTAAAATCTATGCTCCGAATGATGAGGGCGAGAAGGAAATTAATGTTCTTGGTAACGCCTATGTCCCTGAACCAATCAAAAATATCACGCCTGCTGATATCATTGCATCCATCAGCTATTTCTTTAACTTGCTGCATGGTGTTGGCGATACAGATGACATTGACCATTTAGGGAACAGACGCCTTCGTTCTGTAGGTGAGCTGCTTCAGAACCAATTCCGTATTGGTTTGTCCAGAATGGAACGTGTAGTCCGTGAAAGAATGTCCATTCAGGACACAAATACGATTACACCACAGCAATTAATCAATATCCGTCCGGTAATTGCGTCCATTAAAGAGTTCTTTGGAAGCTCTCAGCTTTCACAGTTCATGGACCAGACAAATCCGCTGGCTGAATTGACACATAAAAGGCGTCTTTCTGCACTAGGACCTGGTGGTCTTACACGTGAACGCGCTGGCTTTGAAGTGCGTGACGTTCACTATTCCCACTACGGCCGTATGTGTCCGATTGAAACGCCTGAAGGTCCAAACATCGGTTTGATCAACTCACTTTCAAGTTTCGCGAAAGTTAACCGCTTCGGATTCATCGAGACTCCTTACCGCCGCGTTGACCCGGAAACAGGTAAAGTGACAAGCCACTTCGATTACTTAACAGCTGATGAAGAAGATAACTATGTAGTAGCACAGGCGAACGCTCGTCTAGCTGACGATGGTTCCTTCGTTGATGATGAAGTAATTGCTCGTTTCCGCGGTGAAAACACAGTAGTTAAACGTGATCGCGTCGATTATATGGACGTATCACCTAAACAGGTTGTATCCGCAGCGACTGCGTGTATCCCGTTCCTTGAAAACGATGACTCCAACCGTGCCTTGATGGGTGCGAACATGCAGCGTCAGGCTGTCCCATTGATGCAGCCTGAAGCACCAAGAGTCGGAACTGGAATGGAACACGTTTCTGCCAAGGATTCCGGTGCTGCAGTCATCTGTAAGCATGAAGGGATCGTTGAGCATGTTGAAGCCCGTGAAGTCTGGGTACGCCGTGTCAAAGAAGTAGACGGACAGGAAGTCAAGGGCGACCTTGATAAGTACCGTATGCTGAAGTTCATCCGTTCCAACCAGGGTACATGCTACAACCAGCGCCCAATCGTAAGTGTTGGCGACCGTGTAACCAAGGGGGAAATCCTTGCTGATGGTCCTTCTATGGAAGCAGGAGAACTTGCACTTGGCCGTAACGTCCTTGTTGGCTTCATGACTTGGAATGGTTACAACTACGAGGATGCGATCATCATGAGTGAGCGCCTCGTTAAGGATGATGTTTATACATCGATCCATATAGAAGAATATGAATCAGAGTCCCGTGATACAAAGCTTGGACCTGAAGAAATCACACGTGATATTCCAAACGTCGGGGAAGATGCATTGAGAAACCTTGACGAGCGTGGAATCATCCGTGTCGGTGCTGAAGTGAAAGATGGAGATCTTCTAGTAGGTAAGGTAACGCCTAAAGGGGTTACTGAATTGACTGCAGAAGAACGTCTCCTTCATGCAATCTTCGGTGAAAAAGCAAGGGAAGTCCGCGATACTTCATTGCGTGTACCACACGGCGGCGGCGGGATTGTGCTTGACGTCAAAGTGTTCAACCGTGAAGATGGCGATGAGCTTCCTCCAGGCGTGAACCAGCTTGTCCGTGCTTACATCGTTCAGAAGCGTAAGATTTCTGAAGGTGACAAAATGGCAGGACGCCACGGTAACAAAGGGGTAATTTCCAAAATCCTTCCGGAAGAGGATATGCCTTTCTTGCCGGACGGAACACCAGTCGATATCATGCTTAACCCACTAGGGGTACCATCACGTATGAATATCGGTCAGGTGCTTGAGCTTCACCTTGGTATGGCAGCGCGTTACCTTGGAATCCATGTTGCTTCTCCTGTATTCGACGGTGCTACCGAAGAAGATGTATGGTCAACAATCCAGGAAGCTGGTATGGCCAGAGATGCGAAGACTGTCCTATATGATGGACGTACAGGTGAGCCATTCGATAACCGTGTATCAGTCGGTGTCATGTACATGATCAAGCTTGCTCACATGGTAGACGATAAGCTTCACGCTCGTTCTACTGGACCATACTCACTTGTTACGCAGCAGCCACTTGGCGGTAAAGCCCAGTTTGGCGGACAGCGTTTCGGGGAGATGGAGGTTTGGGCGCTTGAAGCATACGGCGCTGCTTACACATTGCAGGAAATCTTAACTGTCAAGTCCGATGATGTTGTCGGACGTGTTAAAACATATGAAGCGATTGTAAAAGGAGAAAACGTTCCTGAGCCAGGTGTTCCTGAATCATTCAAAGTATTGATGAAGGAGCTTCAAAGTTTAGGTATGGACGTTAAGATCCTGTCAGGCGATGAAAAAGAAATCGAAATGCGCGATTTTGACGATGATGAAGAATTGCAGCATGCAGAAACATTGACGATCGCTCCTGAAGCAGAAGAAATGGATTCTGAAAAAGTAGGAATGAAAGAATAGGTCCATCTAATTGGCACACGTGTACAAACAGTTGAATAACAGTATTGTCCACGTGTGTTCCTATTTGGATGGCCATAAGGGTAAAACCCTAGATTAAAAGGGAGGTAGGCCCCTTGCTAGATGTTAATAATTTTGAGTACATGAAAATTGGCCTCGCTTCACCAGACAAGATCCGTTCATGGTCTTTCGGTGAAGTTAAAAAGCCGGAAACAATCAACTATCGTACTTTAAAACCAGAAAAAGACGGCTTATTCTGTGAGCGTATCTTCGGACCGACAAAGGACTGGGAATGTCATTGCGGAAAGTACAAAAGAGTCCGCTACAAAGGCGTAGTCTGTGACCGATGCGGCGTTGAAGTAACACGCGCAAAAGTCCGTCGTGAAAGAATGGGACACATTGAGCTTGCAGCTCCTGTATCTCACATTTGGTATTTCAAAGGTATTCCTAGCCGTATGGGACTAGTTCTTGACATGTCTCCTCGCGCACTAGAAGAAGTTATTTACTTTGCTTCGTATGTGGTAACGGAAACTGGTGACACTGCTCTTGAAAAGAAGCAATTGTTGTCAGAGAAAGAATACCGTGCTTACCGCGAAAAATACGGAAACAAGTTCCAGGCTGCCATGGGAGCGGAAGCAATCAAAAAGCTGCTTTCTGACATCGACCTAGATAAAGAAGCAGATATGCTGAAGGAAGAATTAAGAACTGCACAGGGCCAGCGTCGTACTCGTGCGATCAAACGTCTTGAGGTAGTTGAAGCGTTCCGTGGGTCAGGTAATGAGCCATCATGGATGATTCTTGATGTACTTCCTGTCATCCCGCCTGAACTTCGCCCGATGGTACAGCTTGATGGAGGACGTTTCGCAACATCCGACCTGAACGACCTGTACCGCCGTGTTATCAACCGTAACAACCGTCTGAAGCGTCTTCTTGACCTTGGTGCTCCAAGCATCATCGTTCAGAACGAAAAGCGCATGCTTCAGGAAGCTGTTGACGCCTTGATTGACAATGGCCGTCGCGGCCGTCCAGTAACAGGACCAGGTAACCGTCCATTGAAGTCCCTTTCCCATATGCTTAAGGGTAAGCAAGGCCGTTTCCGTCAAAACCTTCTTGGTAAGCGTGTTGACTACTCTGGCCGTTCGGTTATCGTCGTAGGTCCAAACCTGCATATGTATCAGTGCGGATTGCCTAAGGAAATGGCTCTTGAGCTATTCAAGCCATTCGTAATGAAAGAACTTGTACAAAAGGGCTTAGCCCATAACATAAAGTCTGCCAAACGCAAGATTGAGCGCGTACAGCCGGAAGTCTGGGATGTGCTTGAAGATGTCATCAAGGAGCATCCGGTATTGCTTAACCGTGCACCGACTCTTCACAGACTTGGAATCCAGGCGTTCGAACCTACATTGGTAGAAGGACGCGCAATCCGTCTTCACCCACTCGTATGTACAGCTTACAACGCTGACTTCGATGGTGACCAGATGGCGGTCCACGTACCACTTTCAGCAGAAGCACAGGCAGAAGCACGTCTATTGATGCTTGCTGCCCAGAACATCCTGAACCCTAAGGATGGAAAGCCAGTTGTTACCCCTTCCCAGGATATGGTTTTAGGTAACTACTACCTGACTCTGGAAAGAGAAGCAGCTGTTGGCGAAGGTATGGTGTTCAAGGATACGAATGAAGCCTTAATCGCATACCAGAATGGTTATGTACATCTTCACACTCGTATCGCTGTTGCGGCAGCATCACTTGGCAACCAGACATTTACGGAAGAGCAAAATGGCCAGCTATTGATCACGACAGTTGGAAAGCTGATTTTCAACGAAATCCTTCCAGCGTCATTCCCATACATCAATGAGCCTTCAAAAGAAAATCTTGAGGAGAAAACTCCTGAGAAGTATTTTGTTGAAAAGGGTGCAGATGTAAAGGAAGTCATCAAGTCAATGCCATTGGTGGATCCGTTCAAGAAGAAAATTCTTGGAAACATCATTGCTGAAGTGTTCAAGAAGTTCAAAATCACGGAAACATCAAAAATGCTAGACCGTATGAAGGGACTTGGCTTCACATACTCCACTAAAGCGGGTATTACGGTTGGTGTGGCTGATATCGTGGTTCTTAAAGAGAAGCAAGAAATCATTTCAGAAGCACAGACGAAGGTAGACAATGTTCTTAAGCAGTTCAGACGCGGTTTGATCACCGAGGACGAGCGTTACGATCGTGTTATCTCCATCTGGAGCCAGGCGAAGGATAATATCCAGGCTAAGCTGATGAAATCACTAGATAATTCAAACCCAATCTTCATGATGAGTGACTCCGGTGCCCGTGGTAACGCGTCCAACTTCACGCAGCTTGCTGGTATGCGTGGTCTGATGGCCAACCCGGCTGGACGAATCATCGAGTTGCCGATCAAGTCAAGTTTCCGTGAAGGTCTGACAGTATTGGAGTACTTCATCTCCACTCACGGTGCTCGTAAAGGTCTTGCCGATACAGCACTTAAGACTGCTGACTCAGGTTATCTGACTCGTCGTCTTGTAGACGTAGCGCAGGATGTCATCGTTCGCGAAGACGATTGTGGTACAGATAGAGGCCTGTTTATCAAATCGCTTAAAGATGGTACCGAAGTAATCGAACCTCTGGAAGAGCGTCTGATTGGCCGCTATGCAAGAAAGGCGATCAAGCATCCTGAAACGAAGGCTGTGATTGTACCTGAAAACGGATTGATCACAGAAGACTTGGCAGTTGAAGTAACTGAAGCTGGAATCGAGGAAGTGTGGATCCGTTCTGCATTTACATGTAATACACGTCACGGTGTATGTAAGAAGTGTTACGGTCGCAACCTTGCGACTGGCCAGGAAGTCGAAGTTGGCGAAGCGGTCGGTATCATCGCTGCCCAGTCAATCGGTGAGCCAGGTACACAGCTTACAATGCGTACGTTCCATACGGGCGGTGTTGCAGGAGACGATATCACACAAGGTCTTCCGCGTATCCAGGAATTGTTCGAAGCACGTAATCCTAAAGGGCAGGCTGTCATCTCTGAATTGGAAGGTGTCGTAGTCGGCATCAACGAAGGAAAAGACCGTCAGCAGGAAATCGTGATCCAGGGTGAAATCGAAAGCCGTACTTACAACGCGCCATACACAGCTCGCTTGAAAGTGGCTGTGAATGACCATGTAGAACGCGGTCAGGAACTCACTGAAGGTTCAATCGACCCTAAGGAACTATTAAGAGTCAAAGATGTTCAGTCTGTACAGGAATACTTATTGAAAGAAGTTCAAAAAGTATACCGTATGCAGGGTGTTGAAATCGGCGACAAGCACGTTGAAGTAATGGTGCGCCAGATGATGCGCAAAATCAGGGTGATTGACGCTGGTGAAACAGATGTACTTCCAGGCACATTGCTTGAGATCCATCAGTTCACCGACGCCAACCGCAAAGCACTTCTTGAAGGCAAAATGCCGGCAACAGGACGTCCAGTATTGCTTGGTATTACTAAAGCATCACTTGAGACGGATTCATTCCTGTCTGCAGCATCCTTCCAGGAAACAACAAGAGTGCTTACAGATGCTGCAATCAAAGGCAAGCGCGATGAGCTTCTCGGCCTGAAAGAAAATGTTATCATCGGTAAACTTGTTCCAGCTGGAACTGGTATGCAGCGATACAGAAGAGCTGAACCAATCTCAACGGAAGAAGAAAATGCCGAAGATGCGATCACTGTAGAATAAAATAAGAGCGCGGTGCTCTCTGCTATGGCAGAAAGTGCCGCCTTTTTAAAGAAAATAGATTGTTTCTATGAATAAAAACAACATTCTAGCGAAAAAAGTTTTTCAATGTTGTTGACATCCCTTGCACTAAGTGTTAATATTTCAAAGGTGCTCCTATTTACCGGTTACTTTGGAGGATTTCATGTCTTATGAAAAAGTAGCTCAAGCTAAAAAGATTATAGTAGGATCAAAGCAAACAGTGAAAGCACTGAAGGCTGGCGAAGTACTCGAACTGGTCATTGCGAAGGATGCTGACATGAAAGTGACAGCGAATCTATTGCAGACAGCCAGGGACATGAACACCGCCATCACCTATGTCGACTCTATGATAAAACTAGGGAAGGCATGCGGGATTGCCGTTGGAGCCTCAGCTGTAGCGATAACCAAGTAAAAACTGTTTTTGCAGCAGTCTGCAAGAACTTTGTTTTTTGTAAAAAAATGAACCACCTGGATGTGTGGGCTTACACAAAATGTGAAGGGAGGAAAATGATCATGCCTACAATTAACCAATTAGTGCGCAAGCCACGTAGCTCAAAAGAGGAGAAGTCAAAATCTCCGGCGCTAAATAAAGGTTACAACAGCTTCAAAAAAGCACAAACTAACGTTTCATCTCCACAAAAGCGTGGTGTATGTACTCGTGTTGGTACTATGACTCCAAAGAAGCCGAACTCAGCGTTGCGTAAATACGCTCGTGTACGTTTGACTAACGGAATCGAGGTAACAGCTTATATCCCTGGTATCGGGCACAACCTTCAAGAGCACAGCGTTGTTCTTATCCGTGGAGGACGTGTAAAAGACTTACCGGGTGTGCGTTACCACATCGTTCGTGGTGCTCTTGATACTGCTGGTGTTAACAACCGTATGCAGGGCCGTTCTAAGTACGGTACTAAGAGACCGAAAGCAGCTAAGAAATAATAAACAAAACTATTAACCCTTTTTGAAAGGAGGAAATTACATGCCACGTAAAGGTCCAGTTGCAAAGAGAGACGTATTGCCGGATCCGATTTATAACTCAAAGCTTATCACTCGCCTGATCAACAAAATGATGATCGATGGTAAGAGAGGTAAATCACAAAAGATCCTTTATTCAGCTTTTGATATCATTCGTGAGCGTTCAGGCAAAGAGCCAATTGAAGTATTCGACGCAGCTCTTAAGAACATCATGCCTGTTCTAGAAGTAAAAGCACGCCGTGTAGGTGGAGCAAACTATCAAGTACCAGTTGAGGTGCGTGCAGACCGCCGTACAACACTTGGTCTTCGTTGGTTGGTAAACTACTCACGTCTTCGTGGGGAAAAGACAATGGAAGAGCGTCTTGCTAACGAAATTCTTGACGCTGCTAACAACACTGGTGCTTCTGTTAAGAAGCGCGAAGATACACACAAAATGGCGGAAGCAAACAAAGCATTCGCTCACTATCGTTGGTAGAATTACCTTCAATCTAAAAACACTCATACTAGGAAGGAGAAAGACCAAATGGCAAGAGAGTTCTCCTTAGAAAAAACTCGTAATATTGGAATCATGGCTCACATTGATGCTGGTAAAACAACAACAACTGAGCGTGTTCTTTATTATACTGGCCGTATTCACAAAATCGGCGAAACACACGAAGGTGCTTCTCAAATGGACTGGATGGAGCAGGAACAAGAGCGTGGAATCACGATCACTTCTGCTGCAACAACAGCTTCATGGAAAGAACACCGCGTAAACATCATCGATACACCAGGACACGTAGACTTCACTGTTGAAGTTGAACGTTCACTGCGTGTACTTGATGGTGCAGTAGCAGTACTTGACGCACAGTCAGGTGTTGAGCCTCAAACAGAAACAGTTTGGCGCCAGGCTACTACTTATGGAGTTCCACGTGTAGTATTCGTTAATAAAATGGATAAGCTAGGCGCGGACTTCCTATACTCAGTATCAACTATCCATGATCGCCTTCAAGCGAACGCTCACCCGATCCAACTTCCGATCGGTGCTGAAGATGAGTTCGAAGCAATCATCGACTTAGTTGAAATGAGAGCTATTTTCTACGGTAATGACCTTGGAACAGAGATCACTGTTGGGGAAATTCCTGAAGAATATATGGAAAAAGCTGAAGAGTACCGTGAAAAGCTAGTCGAAGCGGTAGCTGAGCTTGACGAAGAACTTATGGAAAAATACCTTGGCGGAGAAGAGCTTACAGTCGAAGAGATCAAAGCTGCTATCCGTAAAGGTACTACAAATGTTGAATTCTACCCAGTTATCTGTGGTTCAGCATTCAAAAACAAAGGTGTTCAGCTAATGCTTGACGCTGTAATCGACTACCTTCCATCTCCATTGGATGTACCTGCGATCCAGGGCCATCTTCCGGACACTGAAGATGTGGTTGAGCGTCACTCTGACGACAACGAGCCGTTCTCTGCTCTTGCGTTTAAAGTTATGACTGACCCTTATGTTGGTAAATTAACATTCTTCCGCGTTTACTCTGGTACTCTTGATTCTGGTTCTTATGTCCAGAACTCAACTAAAGGAAAGCGTGAACGTATCGGACGTATCCTCCAGATGCACGCGAACAGCCGTCAGGAAATCTCAACGGTTTACGCTGGTGACATCGCTGCAGCTGTTGGTCTGAAAGATACAACTACTGGTGACACTCTATGTGACGAAAAGTCTCTAGTTATTCTTGAGTCCATGCAGTTCCCAGAGCCTGTAATCCAGTTATCAGTTGAGCCTAAGTCAAAAGCTGACCAGGACAAAATGACAACTGCATTGCAAAAACTTCAAGAAGAAGATCCAACATTCCGTGCGCATACTGACCAGGAAACTGGACAAGTTATCATCGCTGGAATGGGTGAGCTTCACCTTGATATCATCGTTGACCGTATGCGTCGTGAATTTAAAGTGGAAGCAAACGTTGGTGCACCTCAGGTTGCATACCGTGAAACTTTCCGTGAATCAGCTTCTGTTGAAGGTAAATTCGCACGTCAGTCCGGTGGACGTGGTCAGTTCGGACACGTTTGGATCGAGTTCTCTCCAAACGAAGAAGGAAAAGGGTTCGAGTTCGAGAATGGAATCGTCGGTGGTGTAGTTCCACGTGAATACATCCCAGCGGTACAGGCTGGTCTTGAAGACGCTCTTGACCGTGGTGTCCTTGCAGGATATCCACTAGTTGACATCAAAGCAAGACTATTCGATGGTTCTTACCACGATGTTGACTCCTCTGAAATGGCGTTTAAGATCGCTGCTTCAATGGCACTTAAGAATGCTGCTTCTAAGTGTAAGCCAGTTATCCTTGAGCCTGTCATGAGGGTTGAAGTTGTTATCCCTGAAGAATATCTTGGAGATATCATGGGTATGATTACTGCTCGTCGCGGACGCGTCGAAGGTATGGATGCTCGTGGTAACGCACAAGTTGTTCGTGCGATGGTTCCACTTTCAGAAATGTTCGGTTATGCAACTGCTCTTCGTTCAAGCACACAAGGACGCGGTGTATTCTCAATGCACTTCGACCACTACGAAGAAGTTCCTAAATCTGTTTCTGAAGAAATCATCAAAAAAAATAAAGGTGAATAATTGATTTTCACCTATTAATCAAGTATAACTACTAATGTAAGCATAACGCTGTGAAATAGGGGAACTTATTTCACAGCACATTAAAATATACTTAATTTGCATATATTAAAGGAGGATTTTTCTAATGGGAAAAGCTAAATTCGATCGTTCGAAGCCACACGTTAACATTGGTACAATTGGTCACGTTGACCATGGTAAAACTACTCTAACAGCTGCTATCACTACTGTACTTTCTAAGGTAGGCGGCGGTGAAGCACGCGGATATGACCAAATCGACGCAGCTCCTGAAGAGCGCGAGCGTGGTATCACAATCTCTACTGCACACGTTGAGTACGAAACTGCTACTCGCCACTATGCACACGTTGACTGCCCAGGACACGCTGACTATGTTAAGAACATGATCACTGGTGCTGCTCAAATGGACGGCGGAATCCTAGTTGTTTCTGCAGCTGATGGCCCAATGCCACAAACTCGTGAGCACATCCTGCTTTCTCGTCAGGTAGGCGTACCTTTCCTTGTTGTTTTCATGAACAAGTGTGATATGGTTGACGACGAAGAACTTCTTGAATTGGTAGAAATGGAAGTACGTGACCTTCTTTCTGAATACGAATTCCCTGGCGATGACATTCCAGTTATCAAAGGTTCTGCTCTAAGAGCCCTTGAAGGTGCTCCTGAGTGGGAAGAAAAAATCACTGAGCTTATGGCTGCAGTTGATGAGTACATCCCAACACCAACACGTGACACTGAAAAGCCATTCATGATGCCTGTTGAGGACGTTTTCTCAATCACTGGCCGTGGAACAGTTGCTACAGGACGTGTTGAGCGTGGACAAGTTAAAGTCGGTGACGTAATCGAAATCATCGGTATGACTGAAGAGCCAAAATCAACTACTGTAACAGGTGTTGAAATGTTCCGTAAGCTTCTTGACTATGCAGAAGCTGGAGACAACATCGGTGCACTTCTTCGTGGGGTAGCTCGTGAAGATATCCAACGTGGTCAAGTACTTGCTAAGCCAGGTTCTGTTAAGCCACACACAAAGTTCAAAGCTGAAGTATACGTTCTTTCAAAAGAAGAAGGTGGACGTCACACTCCATTCTTCACAAACTACCGTCCACAGTTCTACTTCCGTACAACTGATGTAACTGGTATTTGTAACCTTCCTGAAGGCGTAGAAATGGTTATGCCTGGCGACAACATCGAAATGACTGTTGAACTAATCGCTCCAATCGCTATCGAAGAAGGAACTAAGTTCTCAATTCGTGAAGGCGGCCGTACAGTAGGCGCTGGCGTAGTTGCGACTATCCAAGAGTAATTTTTAATAAAAACAATGAAAGCAGCTGGATGACGATCCAGCTGCTTTTTTATATTGTAATAGGTTATATGTTAAACCTTTTTAAAAAAGGTGATTATGCTCCTGTTCTTACTATTTAGTCCGTTGATAGAGAGAAATAAATAGTTCATGGGCTCATCAAGCATGGATATGTACGGCTAAAGAGTAAACATAATAGTATACCGTCACATTTAGAGTGATAATGAACGGATAAAAAAGAAAGCAGAGAAAGTATCACCACATTAAGTGTGATAATTTACGGATAAAAGAGGAACCAGAGGGACTATCGTCAAATTAAGTTCGTTAATGTGCGGATAAAAAAACCAGAGAGAGTATCGATATATTAGTGGCAGTAATGGTTGGATAAAAGAGTTTCGAAAGGGATTGTCGTTCAATAAATAAGTCAAGATGATCAAATTAACTTTTGCTAGGTAACTAAACACTAATTTAGATGTTATGGAAAAGCTGTTAACCTTATTCCTGGCACACACATAATAATATCCTTACTCAAAAATCAAATCAGTTCCTTCTATAATATATGTAAATTCAAATCGCTGCATGTTTTTCTCCCGATTCATAACCCCGAGCATTACAGGAATTATTTTCTCCTCGTCCAAATAGTTAGAAATCTCTTTCCCCACTTGTAAAATACGAATGCGCCCGCTATAATAGTAAAAGTGTGTTGAACATAATTAAAAAGCGGAATACTTCTTGCATTTGGGTTATGTTTTATGTATAATAGACAATGTTGGTCTTTGACTGCGATGATGCGAAAGGTTGCTGACACACCCGGCCGCTTTGCCATGGCGAGTGTGTGGGAAATTTTCGCGGAGAATGTCTATTTTAAAATAGGCGAAAAGGAGGGAAAGTAATGGCAAAACAAAAAATTCGTATCCGTTTGAAAGCTTATGATCACAGGATTCTTGATCAATCCGCAGAGAAAATTGTTGAAACTGCGAAACGTTCTGGTGCGGCGGTGTCTGGTCCAATCCCACTACCTACAGAAAAGTCAATTTACACAATTCTTCGTGCGGTGCATAAGTACAAGGATTCTCGTGAGCAGTTCGAAATGCGTACGCATAAGCGTCTGATTGACATCATCAATCCGACTCCGCAAACGGTCGACTCACTAATGCGTTTAGACCTGCCATCAGGTGTAGATATTGAAATCAAACTTTAATAAATAAACATTATAATTCACAGGAGGTGTGACTGAAATGACCAAAGGAATCTTAGGAAGAAAGATCGGTATGACTCAAGTATTTGCTGAAAACGGCGACCTTATCCCGGTTACTGTGGTAGAAGCTTCTCCAAACGTAGTGCTTCAAGTGAAATCTGTTGAGACAGATGGCTACGAAGCAATCCAGCTTGGCTTTGAAGACAAGCGCGAAAAGCTTTCTAACAAACCGGAAAAAGGCCACGCTTCAAAGGCAAACACTGCTCCTAAGCGCTTCGTAAAAGAATTCAACGGAGTCGATGTAGCAGGATATGAAGTTGGTCAGGAAGTCAAAGTTGATATTTTCGCAGAAGGCGATATCGTAGATGTTACAGGAATCTCAAAGGGTAAAGGTTTCCAAGGTGCTATCAAGCGTCACGGACAATCTCGCGGACCAATGGCTCACGGTTCTCGTTACCACCGCCGCCCTGGTTCAATGGGTCCTGTTGCTCCAAACCGCGTATTCAAAGGTAAACTATTACCTGGACGCATGGGCGGAGAGCAGATCACTGTTCAAAACCTGCAAATCGTTCAAGTTGACACAGAGCGTAACCTGCTTCTTATCAAAGGAAACGTTCCTGGTGCTAGAAAAGCCCTTCTAAAAATCAAAGGTGCTGTAAAAGCTAAGTAATTTTTACAGGAAAGGAGGAAATAAGAATGCCTAAAGTAGCATTATTCAACCAAACTGGTTCACAAGTTGGAGAAATCGAACTTAACGATTCAGTATTTGGTATTGAGCCTAACAACCACGTAATGTTCGAAGCAGTAGTAATGCAGAGAGCTTCATTACGTCAGGGAACTCATAAAACTAAAATTCGTTCTGAAGTAGCGGGCGGTGGACGTAAGCCGTGGAAACAAAAAGGAACTGGACGCGCGCGTCAAGGTTCTATCCGTTCTCCACAATGGCGCGGTGGCGGTACTGTATTTGGACCAGTTCCACGCAGCTACAGCTATAAATTGCCTAAGAAAGTTCGTCGTTTAGCGATCAAATCTGCTTTATCATCAAAAGTACAATCTGAAAATATCTTTGTTCTTGAAAGCCTTGCTTTTGAAGCTCCAAAGACAAAGGAATTCAAAAACGTACTTAGCGGTCTTTCTGTTAACACGAAAGCATTGATCGTAACAGCAGGTCTTGAAGAGAACGTAGCACTTTCAGCACGTAACATCCCAGGAGTAACTGTTGTTACTGCAGACGGAATCAACGTATTGGATGTTCTAAATCATGACAAGCTGATCATGACAAAAGCAGCTGTTGAAAAAGTAGAGGAGGTGCTTGCATAATGGATGCACGCGATATCATTAAGCGCCCCGTTATTACAGAACGTTCTTCTGATCTAATGGCTGAGAAGAAGTACACTTTCGAAGTTGATACAAGAGCGAACAAAACTCAAGTTAAAGATGCTATTCAAACTATTTTCGGCGTAAACGTTGAAAAAGTTAACATCATGAACTACAAAGGTAAGTTCAAGCGTATGGGCAAGTTCGGCGGATACACAAACAAGCGTCGTAAAGCTATCGTTAAACTTACTCAAGACAGCAAAGAAATCGAATTCTTCGAAGTATAATAATCCAATAAGAAGAGGAGGGAAACGAAATGGCGATTAAAAAGTACAAACCTACCTCCAACGGTCGTCGTAATATGACAGCATCTGATTTTGCTGAAATTACAACTGACAAGCCGGAAAAATCCTTGCTTGCTCCGTTGCACAGAAAAGGCGGTCGTAACAACCAGGGTAAGTTAACTGTTCGTCATCAAGGTGGCGGCCATAAGCGTCAGTACAGAATCATTGATTTTAAACGTACAAAAGATGGCATTCCAGGACGCGTTGCCACAATTGAGTATGATCCAAACCGTTCAGCAAACATTGCGTTAATTAATTATGTAGATGGTGAAAAGAGATATATCCTAGCTCCTAAAAACCTAGTAGTAGGTATGGAAGTTATGTCTGGCCCAACAGCTGACATCAAAGTAGGTAACGCTCTTCCACTAGCTAACATTCCAGTTGGTACAGTAGTACACAACATCGAATTGAAGCCTGGCAAAGGCGGACAATTAGTTCGTTCTGCAGGAACTTCTGCACAGGTTCTTGGTAAAGAAGGTAAATATGTATTGATTCGTTTGAACTCAGGCGAAGTACGTATGATCCTTGCTGAGTGCCGTGCGACTGTAGGTCAAGTTGGTAACGAACAACACGAATTGATCAACATCGGTAAAGCAGGTCGTTCACGCTGGTTAGGCAAGCGCCCAACAGTTCGTGGATCTGTAATGAACCCTAATGATCACCCACACGGTGGTGGTGAAGGACGCTCTCCAATCGGACGTAAATCACCAATGTCACCATGGGGCAAGCCGACTCTTGGATACAAGACTCGTAAGAAGAAGAACAAATCCGACAAGTTTATTGTACGTCGTCGTAAAAAATAACGGGATTGATCTACGGTTCACGGGAACCGTAGCGCAATCACGAAGGGAGGTTCAATCATGGGTCGTAGCTTAAAAAAAGGACCTTTTGTTGATGAGCACTTAATCACAAAGATCGAAAAGTTAAATGAAACTGAAGCGAAGAAAGTTGTTAAAACTTGGTCTCGCCGTTCAACGATCTTCCCACAATTCATCGGACACACGATTGCTGTCTACGATGGTCGCAAACATGTACCTGTTTATGTCACTGAAGACATGGTAGGCCACAAGCTTGGAGAATTCGCTCCAACTCGTACTTACAAAGGACATGGTAATGACGATAAGAAAACAAGACGTTAATGAGAGGAGGGCATCCAAATGCAAGCTAAAGCTGTTGCAAGAACAGTTCGTATTGCTCCTCGTAAAGCTCGCTTAGTTCTAGATTTAATTCGAGGAAAGCAAGTTGGTGAAGCAGTTGCTATCTTAAACCTTACCCCTAAGGCAGCTTCTCCAATCGTAGAAAAAGTGTTGAAATCTGCATTAGCGAACGCAGAGCACAACTATGAGATGGATGTTAATAACCTTGTCGTATCCGAAGCTTACGCTAACGAAGGACCAACGTTGAAACGTTTCCGTCCACGTGCTATGGGCCGTGCAAGTGCAATTAACAAACGTACTAGCCATATTACAATCGTTTTATCAGAAAAGAAGGAGGGATAATCAGTGGGTCAAAAAGTAAATCCAGTCGGTTTGCGTGTCGGGATCATCCGTGATTGGGAATCAAAATGGTACGCAGGCAAAGACTACGCTGATCTTTTACACGAAGACCTTAAGGTTCGTGAGTACATCACTAAGCGTTTACGCGATGCATCTCTTTCTAAAGTAGAAATCGAGCGTGCTGCAAACCGCTTGAATGTAACTGTCCACACAGCGAAGCCAGGAATGGTTATCGGTAAGGGCGGTACAGAAGTTGAAGCACTTCGTAAAGCGCTAAATGAACTTACAGGCAAACGTGTTCATATAAACATTCTTGAAATCAAAAAAGCTGATATCGATGCGAAATTGGTTGCTGAAAACATCGCACGCCAATTGGAAAACCGTGTATCTTTCCGTCGCGCACAGAAGCAAGTTATCCAACGTGCAATGCGTGCTGGCGCAAAAGGTATCAAGACAATGGTATCCGGCCGTCTTGGCGGTGCAGACATCGCTCGTTCAGAACAATACAGCGAAGGAACAGTTCCACTTCATACTCTTCGTGCCGATATCGATTATGCTACTGCAGAAGCAGATACAACTTACGGTAAGCTAGGCGTTAAAGTATGGATTTATCGTGGAGAGGTCCTTCCTACGAAGAAGAAAACTGAGGAAGGAGGCAAATAATATGTTATTGCCTAAACGCGTTAAATATCGCCGTCAACACCGTGGCAAGATGCGCGGTCAAGCTAAAGGCGGTACTGAAGTAAACTTCGGTGAATTCGGTTTGCAAGCTCTTGAAGCTTCTTGGATTACAAACCGTCAAATCGAATCTGCCCGTATTGCAATGACTCGTTACATGAAACGTGGCGGTAAAGTCTGGATCAAGATTTTCCCTCACAAGCCATATACTGCAAAGCCTCTAGAAGTCCGAATGGGCTCTGGTAAAGGTGCTCCTGAAGGTTGGGTAGCAGTTGTTAAACCAGGCAAAGTAATGTTCGAAGTTGCTGGCGTTTCTGAAGAAGTCGCTCGCGAAGCATTACGCCTTGCATCACACAAGCTTCCTGTAAAGTGCAAGTTTGTTAAACGAGAAGAAATTGGTGGTGAATCTAATGAAAGCTAATGACATTCGTGACCTTACCACTGCTGAAATTGAACAAAAAGTTAAATCATTAAAAGAAGAGCTATTCAACCTGCGCTTTCAATTAGCGACTGGACAACTTGAAAACACAGCTCGCATTCGTGAAGTACGCAAAGCGATTGCTCGCATGAAAACTGTAATTCGTGAACGAGAGATCGGCGTTAACAGATAATTGAGAGGAGGTTCTCACAATGAGTGAACGCAACCAACGCAAAGTTTATACTGGACGCGTAGTATCTGACAAGATGGACAAAACTGTTACTGTTCTTGTTGAAACTTACAAAAAGCATCCTTTATACGGCAAGCGTGTAAAATACTCTAAGAAATTCAAAGCTCATGATGAGCAAAACGAGGCAAAAATCGGCGACGTAGTACGTATCATGGAAACTCGTCCGCTATCTGCCACAAAACGTTTCCGCCTTGTAGAAGTGGTGGAAAAAGCTGTTATTATCTAATTGTTCGGATTAAGGTTTATTCCGAAGGGAGGTTACTCGCATGATCCAACAGGAAACACGTTTAAAAGTTGCTGACAATTCAGGTGCACGTGAGGTTCTTACTATTAAGGTTCTTGGCGGTTCTGGCCGTAAGACTGCTAATATCGGAGACGTTATCGTTTGCACAGTGAAACAGGCAACACCAGGTGGCGTTGTTAAAAAAGGTGACGTTGTCAGAGCAGTTATCGTTCGTACAAAAACTGGTATGCGCCGTACTGACGGTTCTTACATCAAATTTGACGAGAATGCTTGTGTAATCATCCGTGACGATAAGAGTCCTCGTGGTACTCGTATCTTCGGACCAGTTGCACGTGAGCTTCGTGACAACAACTTCATGAAGATCGTTTCATTAGCTCCAGAAGTACTATAATCTATTTCAAATGCCTTTAAGGAGGTGCACACAGATGCATGTAAAAAAAGGTGACAAAGTAATGGTCATCTCTGGTAAGGACAAAGGCAAAACAGGGATCATCCTTGAAGCTTATCCAAAGCAAAGCCGCGTTCTTGTTGAAGGAATCAATATCGTGAAAAAACACGCTAAGCCTTCTCAAGTAAATCCACAAGGTGGAATCTTGAACCAGGAAGCACCTATCCATGTATCAAACGTAATGCCTGTAGATCCGAAGTCTGGCAAGCCAACCCGAGTTGGTTACACTGTCGAGAACGGTAAGAAGGTACGCGTTGCTAAAAATTCCGGTGAAGTTCTAGATAAATAGTCTATTGAAGAAGGGAGGTACAATCGATGAACCGCCTAAAAGAAAAGTTCAACAATGAAATTACTCCTGCTCTAATGAGCAAGTTTAACTACAAGTCAATTATGGAAGTTCCTAAACTTGAAAAGATCGTAATCAACATGGGTGTAGGTGACGCTGTTGCCAACGCTAAAGCTCTTGATGTTGCAGTTGAGGAATTAGCAACGATCACTGGTCAAAAGCCAGTTGTGACTCGTGCTAAGAAATCAATCGCTGGCTTCCGCCTTCGTGAAGGTATGCCAATCGGTGCGAAAGTAACACTTCGCGGTGAGCGCATGTACGAATTCATCGACAAGTTAATTTCAGTATCTTTACCACGTGTACGTGACTTCCGCGGTATCTCTAAGAAGTCTTTCGACGGACGCGGTAACTACACACTTGGTGTTAAAGAACAGTTAATCTTCCCTGAAATTGATTACGATAAAGTAAATAAAGTACGTGGCATGGACATTGTTATTGTAACGACTGCTAACACTGATGAAGAAGCTCGTGAACTATTAACACAATACGGAATGCCATTTCAAAAGTAATCTCTAATAAGAGGGAGGCGAAAACGTGGCTAAGAAATCAATGATTGCGAAACAAAAACGCACGCCTAAATATAAAGTACAAGAGTACACTCGCTGTGAGCGCTGCGGCCGTCCGCACTCTGTATACCGCAAATTTAAGCTTTGCCGTATTTGTTTCCGTGAATTAGCATACAAAGGACAAATTCCTGGTGTGAAAAAAGCTAGCTGGTAAAACTGAAAGCTCTGGAAGGAGGTAAATTAAATGGTCATGACAGATCCGATTGCAGATTTGCTAACTCGTATTCGTAACGCGAATATGGTTCGTCACGAAAAATTAGAAGTACCTGCTTCTAACATTAAAAAAGAAATCGCTGAGATCCTTAAGCGTGAAGGTTTCGTGCGTGACGTTGAATATATCGAAGACAACAAGCAAGGTATCATCCGTATCTTCTTGAAGTACGGTGCAAACAACGAGCGTGTTATCACTGGTCTTAAGAGAATCAGTAAGCCAGGACTTCGCGTTTATGCAAAATCAACTGAAGTACCACGCGTACTTAACGGTTTAGGTATTGCTTTAGTTTCAACTTCAAACGGCGTTTTAACTGACAAAGAAGCTCGCGCTAAGCAAGTGGGCGGAGAAGTTCTAGCATACGTTTGGTAATAGATTTTTCTGAATGAATGGAGGTGCAACAAATGTCACGCGTAGGTAAAAAACCAATTGAAATTCCAGCTGGTGTTACTGTTACTCTTGATAACAATCACGTAACAGTAAAAGGACCAAAAGGTGAATTGTCTCGTACTTTTCACTCTGACATCGAAATCAAGATCGAAGAGAACGTAATCAACATTTCTCGTCCAACTGATAACAAAGAACATCGTGCTTTGCACGGAACGACTCGCGCGGTTCTTGCTAACATGGTTGAGGGTGTATCTAAAGGATTCGAAAGAGGTCTTGAGCTAGTAGGTGTCGGTTACCGTGCTTCTAAGCAAGGTAACAAGCTTGTACTTAACGTAGGATACTCTCATCCAGTTGAAATCGAGGCAGAAAAAGGCCTTGAAATCGAAGTACCTTCAAACACTAAGGTGATTGTAAAGGGAACTGACAAAGAGCGTGTTGGCGCATTAGCTGCTAACATCCGTGACGTACGTCCACCAGAGCCTTACAAAGGTAAAGGTATTCGTTATGAAGGCGAATATGTACGCCGCAAAGAAGGTAAAACAGGTAAGTAATGCCGCATAGGTTAACGAAAGGAGTGACGTAAATGATTACGAAGGCTGATAAAAACGCTACTCGCCGTAAGAGACACGCTCGTGTCCGTGCGAAACTTAGCGGAACTGAAGCTCGTCCTCGTCTAAATGTGTTCCGTTCAAACAAGCACATTTATGCTCAATTAATCGACGATGTAAATGGAGTAACTCTAGCGAGTGCTTCTACTTTAGATAAAGAAGTGAACGTTGAAGGCAATAACCTGGAAGCAGCAAAGCAAATCGGTGAATTGATCGCTAAGCGTGCTGTGGAAAAAGGTTATAAGTCAGTAGTATTTGACCGTGGCGGATACCTCTATCATGGCCGCATCCAGGCGCTTGCTGATGCTGCCCGCGAAAACGGCTTAGAATTTTAATAGAAAAAGGAGGGACACAAAAAGATGCGTCGTATTGATCCAAACAAACTTGAACTTGAAGAACGCGTAGTTACGGTTAACCGAGTAGCGAAAGTTGTTAAAGGTGGACGCCGTTTCCGTTTTTCTGCTCTAGTAGTAGTAGGAGATAAAAACGGTTATGTCGGTTTCGGTACTGGTAAAGCACAAGAAGTACCTGAAGCGATTCGCAAAGCTATCGAAGATGCGAAGAAGAACCTAATCCATGTACCTATGGTTGGTACTACAATTCCACACCAGGTTATCGGACACTTTGGTGCTGGTGAGATCCTTCTGAAGCCTGCTTCTGAAGGTACTGGAGTTATCGCTGGTGGACCAGTTCGTGCGGTACTAGAATTAGCAGGTGTTGCTGATATCCTGTCTAAGTCTCTAGGAACGAACACTCCAATCAACATGGTTCGTGCAACTCTAGAAGGTCTTTCTCAACTTAAGCGTGCAGAGGAAGTAGCGAAACTTCGCGGTAAATCTGTGGAAGAACTGTTAGGATAAGGAGGGAAATCAAATGGCTAACAAATTAGAAATTACCCTCACTCGCAGCCTGATCGGCCGTCCGCAAGATCAGCGCGAAACAGTTAAGGCTCTTGGGTTACGTAAAATGAACCAAACAGTTGAGCAACAAGATAATGCTGCAATCCGCGGCATGATCAACAAAGTTTCTCACCTTGTTACTGTAAACGAAAAATAATTTATCCTTTTTAAAATAAGGAGGTGCCAACATGAAACTTCATGAATTAAAGCCTGCAGAAGGTTCCCGTAAAGAACGCAAACGTCTTGGACGTGGTATCGGTTCTGGCCAAGGTAAAACTGCTGGTAAAGGTCATAAAGGTCAAAACGCTCGTTCTGGCGGCGGTGTACGCCCTGGTTTTGAAGGTGGTCAAACTCCTTTATTCCGACGCTTGCCGAAACGCGGTTTCACAAACATCAACCGCAAAGAGTACGCAGTCGTTAACCTTGATGCACTTAACGTATTCGAAGATGGAACTGAAGTGACTCCAGAACTTTTAATCGAAACAGGTCTTGTCAGGAAAGAACTAGCAGGAGTTAAGATCCTTGCTAAGGGAAGCCTTGAGAAGAAATTAACTGTTAAAGCTCATAAGTTCTCCTCTGCAGCCGAAGAAGCGATCAAAGCTGCCGGCGGTCAAACTGAGGTGATTTAATGTTCCAGACAATCTCCAATTTTATGCGCGTGGGTGAAATTAGAAATAAAATTCTCTTCACCCTTTTAATGTTGATTGTATTTCGTCTCGGTACATTTATTCCTGTACCGAACGTAAATGCAGATATTTTAAAAGCACAGGATGACATGAGTGTCTTCGGAGTGCTGAATACCTTCGGCGGCGGTGCGCTGCAGAACTTCTCCATCTTCGCGATGGGAATCATGCCGTACATCACTGCTTCAATCATCATCCAGCTCTTGCAGATGGATGTTGTGCCAAAGTTTACTGAATGGTCCAAACAAGGAGAAGTCGGACGCCGTAAATTAGCTCAGTTTACCCGCTATTTCACGATCGTTCTTGGTTTTATCCAGGCACTAGGTATGTCTTATGGCTTTAACAATATGGCAGGAGGATTACTGATCCAGAATGCCGGTATCGCATCTTACTTACTGATTGCTGTCGTCTTGACTGCCGGAACTGCATTCCTGATGTGGTTAGGTGAGCAGATTACAACAAAAGGTGTAGGAAACGGTATTTCTATCATTATCTTTGCAGGTATCGTTGCTGGTATTCCGACAATGGTCAACCAGATTTATGCACAACAGTTCTCTGATGCAGGAGACGCTTTGTTCCTTCGTATCGTGACTATGCTGCTGATCCTGTTGGCTGTTATCGCGATCGTGGTTGGGGTTATCTTCATCCAGCAGGCAACTCGTAAGATACCGATTCAGTACGCTAAACGCATGAGCGCTGGAAACAACGCGGTTGGCGGTCAGAACACTCACCTTCCATTGAAAGTGAATGCTGCTGGTGTCATCCCGGTTATCTTCGCCATTTCGTTTATCGTTACACCTCCGACAATCGCACAGTTCTTCGGTACGAATGATGTGACTCTCTGGATCCAGAAGACGTTTGATTACACACAGCCGATCGGTATGATCGTCTATGTGGCGTTGATCATTGCGTTCACGTATTTCTATGCGTTCATCCAGGTGAATCCTGAACAAGTGGCCGAGAACCTGAAGAAGCAAGGTGGATATGTCCCAGGCATCCGTCCGGGTAAAAACACACAGGAATACTTGACTAGGGTCCTTTACCGCCTGACGTTCGTCGGCGCTATCTTCCTTTCAGTAATCTCTGTGCTGCCAGTATTTTTCATTCAATTTGCTGGTCTGCCTCAATCGGTACAGATTGGCGGAACAAGCTTGCTGATCGTGGTCGGCGTTGCGCTTGAAACGATGAAGCAGCTTGAAGCTCAGCTTGTAAAACGCCATTATAAAGGCTTTATAAAATAAGATTTAGGGGACATGTGTCCCTTGAATCTTTAATAGAGACTGAGGGGGGAAATCTTGTGAATTTGGTTCTGATGGGGCTTCCGGGTGCCGGTAAGGGCACGCAAGCCGATAAAATTGTTGGTAAATACAACATCCCTCATATCTCAACAGGAGATATGTTCCGTGCAGCTATCAAAGAAGGAACGGAACTTGGATTACAGGCAAAATCATTTATGGACAAAGGAGAGCTAGTTCCTGATGAAGTAACCATCGGGATTGTCCGTGAGCGCTTAAGCAAAGCTGACTGTGAAAAAGGATTCCTATTGGATGGATTCCCGCGTACAGTTGCCCAGGCTGAAGCTCTGGATACTATGCTTGCTGATCTTGGCAAAAAAATTGATTATGTCATCAACATTGATGTTGATCAAAGCATCCTTATGGAACGTTTGACAGGACGCAGGATTTGTAAGAACTGCGGCGCTACTTACCACCTCGTGTTCAACCCTCCTGCAAAGGAAGGCGTTTGTGACCGTTGTGGAGGCGAGCTTTACCAGCGCGCTGATGACAACGCTGAAACCGTCCAAAACCGTCTGGATGTAAATGTCCAGCAAACAAAGCCTCTGTTGAACTTCTATGAAGATAAAGGCTACTTACGCAATATCAACGGTCAGCAAGACATTAATGTCGTATTCGCTGACATCGAAGAATTGCTCGGGGGCTTGAATTAATGATCGTTTGTAAAACCCCTCGTGAAATAGAAATTATGCGAGAAGCAGGTCGCATTGTAGCGATGACTCATCAGGAGTTAAAAAAACATATTGCTCCTGGCATTACAACTAAAGAACTGGATGCAATTGCAGAGGATTTCATCGGCAAACAAGGTGCAACTCCTTCTTTTAAAGGTTATAATGGTTTTCGCGGCAGCATCTGTGCATCAGTTAATAACGAACTAGTTCACGGGATTCCTGGCGAACGGGTTCTTAATGAAGGCGACATCATCAGTATTGATATCGGAGCAAAGTACAACGGATACCACGGGGACTCTGCATGGACTTACCCGGTAGGAAAGATTGATGAGGAAGCCCAGCGTCTTTTGGACGTGACAGAAGAGTCTTTGTTCATAGGCTTGAAAGAAGCCAAGCCAGGGGAACGTCTTTCGAACATCTCCCATGCGATTCAAACGTATGTGGAATCAGAAGGCTTTTCTATTGTTCGTGAGTATGTCGGCCATGGAATTGGGCAAGAATTGCATGAGGACCCGCAAATTCCTCATTACGGACCTCCTAACAGAGGACCGAGGCTGAAGCCTGGTATGGTTCTTTGCATAGAACCGATGGTGAATGCAGGAAGCCGCTATGTGAATACGTTAGCCGATGATTGGACTGTTGTAACGGTTGACGGTAAAATGTGTGCCCACTTTGAGCATACGATCGCGATCACAGAAACTGGTTTTGAGATTTTAACCAAAGCCTGATCAGCGTGATTGGCCGTCTGGTTCTGTTTTTAGTCTTTAAATAGGCGGAAATGAGATTTCTATGCGGACGGGATGCCAGCTTTATGTTATAATCATAAGGTTGAGTATTTCTCAATGATATTTCTCAATTGCTTGCTGCTTAGAACGTGTCACAAATAGGAAGCTACATTCCGTCAACGCGGAGTATATGATTTAATACGATTTGAACAAGGAAGGGAGACCAGTTTATGGCGAAAGATGATGTAATTGAAATTGAAGGCACAGTATTGGAAACTTTGCCGAATGCAATGTTTAAGGTAGAATTAGAGAATGGTCATACAGTGTTGGCTCATGTTTCCGGTAAAATTAGAATGCACTTCATTCGAATCCTGCCAGGAGATAAAGTAACAGTCGAGCTTTCTCCATATGATTTGACTCGCGGAAGAATTACTTACCGCTTTAAATAAACCGTGACTCCGTACTATCAAGGAGGTTAGAGTAATGAAAGTGAGACCATCTGTTAAGCCGATCTGTGAAAAATGTAAAGTTATTCGCAGAAAAGGCAAAGTTATGGTGATCTGTGAAAACCCTAAACATAAACAAAAACAAGGATAATTTTAAAGGAGGTGCGCATCTAGATGGCACGTATTGCTGGTGTAGATATTCCACGTGAAAAGCGTGTAGTTATTGCTTTAACATATATTTTCGGAATCGGCAGACCTACTGCTGAGAAAGTTCTTGCTGAGGCTGGTGTTTCTGAAGACACTCGCGTTCGCGATCTTACTGAAGAGGAACTTAACAAGATCCGTGATATCATCGACAAGTTAAAGGTTGAAGGTGACCTTCGCCGTGAAGTTTCATTAAACATCAAGCGTCTAATGGAAATTGGTTCATATCGTGGCTTGCGTCATCGTCGTGGCTTGCCTGTTCGCGGTCAAAACACGAAGAACAACGCACGTACTCGTAAAGGTCCACGTAAGACTGTAGCTAACAAGAAAAAATAATCCGTAAAGGAGGGTAACATTTAAATGGCTCGTAAAACTAATACACGCAAACGCCGCGTCAAAAAGAATATTGAAAGTGGAGTTGCGCATATTCGTTCAACTTTCAACAATACTATCGTAACAATTACAGACGTACATGGTAATGCATTATCATGGTCTAGTGCAGGTGCGCTTGGTTTCAAGGGTTCACGTAAATCCACTCCATTCGCAGCACAAATGGCAGCAGAAACTGCAGCTAAAACTTCTATGGAACATGGTTTGAAAACTCTTGAGGTTACTGTTAAGGGACCAGGAGCTGGCCGTGAAGCAGCAATCCGTGCTCTTCAAGCAGCAGGTCTTGAAGTTACAGCAATCAAAGACGTAACTCCAGTTCCACATAACGGCTGCCGCCCGCCAAAACGTCGCCGTGTTTAATTTTTCTGTATAGAATTTGTAGTCCTGTCTATAATGGGATATGATACAAATATTTTCTAGGTATACAGAAATCATTAATCCAGTTGTTGTGCACAAACGGGAACGTATACATGGGGGAATTTCGGTAAGGTAAAGAGCCTGCCGGGGTTTCGACGTTTTGAAGGAGGGTATATTTGATGATCGAAATAGAAAAACCAAAAATCGAAACGGTTGAGATCAGCGATGATGCCAAGTACGGCAAGTTTGTCGTAGAACCGCTTGAGCGTGGATATGGTACAACTTTGGGTAACTCCTTACGTCGTATCCTATTATCCTCACTCCCAGGTGCAGCTGTCACATCGATTCAAATCGATGGAGTACTTCATGAGTTCTCAACAATTGAAGGCGTCGTAGAAGATGTAACATCAATCATTTTGAACGTTAAGAAATTAGCGTTGAAAATCTACTCTGATGAAGAGAAGACACTTGAAATCGATTTACAGGGCGAGGGTCCAGTGACTGCAGCTGCAATCACGCATGATAGTGACGTTGAAATCCTTAACCCGGATCTTCATATCGCTACACTTTCTAGCAAAGGTTCATTGCGTATGCGCCTGACTGCAAGAAGAGGACGCGGATACAATCCTGCTGACCAAAACAAGCGGGAAGATCAGCCGATCGGTGTCATTCCTATCGACTCAATCTATACACCGGTTTCACGCGTATCATATCAAGTAGAAAACACTCGCGTAGGGCAAATGACGAATTATGACAAGCTGGTATTTGACGTATGGACAGATGGCAGCACGGGTCCTAAGGAAGCTATTGCACTAGGTTCAAAAATCCTGACTGAGCACTTGAATATTTTTGTCGGTTTGACTGACGAAGCTCAAAATGCTGAGATCATGGTAGAGAAAGAAGAAGACCAAAAAGAAAAAGTTCTGGAAATGACAATTGAGGAACTCGATCTTTCTGTTCGTTCATATAACTGCTTAAAGCGTGCCGGTATCAACACTGTCCAGGAGCTTGCTCACAAGACAGAGGAAGATATGATGAAGGTTCGTAACCTTGGCAGAAAATCACTAGAAGAAGTAAAAGCAAAACTAGAAGAGCTAGGCTTAGGCTTACGCAAAGATGACTAGTTAATGCAGATTAACTAGGCATTTTGCTGTCAGTACTAAAACTGCCGGCTTATGACTTCAACAAAGGAGGGAAACACTCATGGGATACAGAAAGTTAGGACGCACAAGTGCCCAGCGTAAAGCAATGCTACGTGACTTAACAACTGATTTGATTATCAATGAGCGTATTGAAACTACTGAAACACGTGCGAAAGAGCTTCGTTCAGTTGTTGAGAAAATGATTACTCTTGGAAAGCGCGGAGACCTTCACGCTCGCCGTCAAGCATCTGCTTGGGTTCGCCACGAAGTTGCAAACGCTGAAACAAACCAAGATGCAGTTCAAAAACTATTTGCTGACATCGCTCCACGCTACGCAGAGCGCCAAGGTGGATACACTCGTATTATGAAACTTGGACCACGTCGCGGTGACGGTGCGCCAATGGTAATTATCGAGTTAGTTTAATACCATTAAACACTCAAACAAGGGCGATGGACAGTTTATACAAACTTGTTTCATCCCCTTTTTTGCTATAGAGGGTCTTCCCTTACGAAAACTAAAAAAAGCAGCACAAGCCAAAAACGAGCGTTATGATGCGCAGGCCATTGGGAAAGAAGAGTTCACTGGCCCCATCGGCTGGTTACTTCAGGGCATTCCTGAATCGGTTAGCGATAACCGGAGCTGTTCTGCCTGTCTCGTCTAGCTCATGTACTTCTCCCCAGTCCATTCAGGACCCTGCACTATGCGGATCGCTTCCGCCCGGGGAGAGGTGCAGGCTTTTTTTATATCCAAAAATTTTTGCAATAGAAATAGAATCAAATAGAAGAGACAGTTAAGAAGAGTTGAGAGGAGGGCGGAGATGAGCAACCCGATAGTGAAAATAGAAAATGTATCTTTCAGTTATGAAGGGCAGCAGACTCCCGCATTAAATAATATCAGCTTTGATATTTATGAAGGTGAATGGCTGGCGATAGTCGGTCATAATGGTTCTGGCAAATCCACTCTTGCGAAGCTTTTGAATGGCCTGCAATTTCCGCAGGAAGGTTCGATCGAGGTATGTGGGTTCACATTGACAGAGGATACGATTTGGGATGTAAGAGAAAATGTAGGAATGGTTTTTCAGAATCCTGACAATCAGTTTGTTGGAACAACGGTTCGGGATGATGTGGCTTTTGGTCTGGAAAATCACGGCGTACCAAGAGAGATCATGGTAGAGCGCGTGCAGACTTCACTTGATAAAGTCAATATGGGAACCTTTCTGAATCAAGAGCCGCACCATCTGTCTGGCGGCCAAAAACAGCGGGTGGCCATTGCTGGTGTCCTGGCACTGCAGCCGTCGATCATTATTTTGGATGAAGCGACATCCATGCTGGATCCAAGGGGACGTGCAGAAGTCATCGAAACAGTTCGTGAGTTGAAAGATCGTGAAAACTTAACGGTCATTTCGATCACCCATGATCTAGAAGAAGCTGCGAAAGCGGATAGAATCATCGTCATGAACAAAGGGGAGCTATACCGTGAAGGAAGTCCCGAAGAAATTTTTGAAATGGATGATGAGCTGATTAAGCTGGGACTGGATATTCCTTTCCCTGTAAAAATGAGCAAAATCATGCGGAAAAAAGGAATTGCATTATCTAAATCATATTTGACAGAAGAAGAGCTGGTGACGGAACTATGGACATCTCACTCAAAAATGTAGAATATCGTTACCAGGCTGATTCTCCTTTCGAGCGACTCGCTATATCGGATGTCTCCATCGATATACCTTCAGGAACGTATCTTGCAGTAATTGGGCATACGGGTTCTGGCAAGTCAACCGTGCTGCAGCACCTGAACGTCCTTTTGAAGCCTACTAAAGGTTCTGTATTGATTGGCAGCAGGGAGATCAGGGCTGGACGCAAGGAGAAGAATTTAAAGGGTGTCCGCGAAAAGGTGGGCATTGTCTTCCAATTTCCTGAGCATCAGTTATTTGAAGAAACAGTCGAAAAGGATATTATGTTTGGCCCGATGAACTTTGGCGTTACAGAGCAGGAAGCGAAGGCACGGGCAAGAGCTTCTATCAATCTTGTCGGACTGCCTGAAGAAATTCTTGAAAAATCGCCCTTCGATCTCTCGGGCGGACAAATGCGCCGGGTAGCGATTGCCGGAGTACTGGCAATGGAACCAGAGGTCATAGTATTGGACGAGCCTACTGCAGGCCTTGATCCACGAGGTCGCAAAGAAATAATGGACTTATTTTATTCACTTCATAAAAAAAGAAATCTATCAACCGTTCTCGTGACCCACAGCATGGAAGATGCTGCCCGCTATGCGGATGATATTGTCGTCATGCATCAGGGGAAGGTATTTACAAAAGGAACGCCTGACGAGATTTTCTCGAACCCTAAGGCATTGATCGAATTGGGTCTTGATGTACCTGAAGTAGTCGGATTGCAATTAATGATCGAAGAAGCCTTCGGAACAAAATTCAAGAAAATCAGCCTTTCCGAGGAAGAACTCGCCGAAATGGTGGCAGAGTTCATGGAAGGGGGCGGCCGTCAATGATGGAGAAAATGATTTTTGGCCGCTATGTTCCGGGAGATTCCATTCTTCATCGGATGGATCCTCGTTCCAAGCTGATCACCGTTTTCCTGTTCGTCATCGTTGTGTTCATCGCGAACAATGCGTTGACCTATGGGGTTTTAGCTGCTTATACATTCATTATGGTAGGACTCTCTAAGGTTCCGATAAGGTTCTTATATGGAGGCCTCAAGCCTGTATTTTTGCTGGTCATTTTCACGTTCTTGCTTCATATCTTCATGACCAAAGAGGGCGATGTCATCTTCGAATTTGGATGGCTGAAAATATATGAAGAAGGACTCAGGCAAGGTATCTTTATTTCATTGAGATTCCTACTGCTGATTCTGATCACGTCATTATTGACCTTGACCACGACTCCAATCGAGATTACAGACGGCCTAGAGACATTATTGAATCCGTTGAAGAAATATAAATTCCCCGTCCATGAGCTGGCATTGATGATGTCGATTTCCTTGAGATTCATACCGACGCTCATGCAGGAAACTGACAAAATCATGAAGGCGCAAACTGCCAGGGGAGTGGAGTATAACAGCGGACCGATCAAAGAGCGGATCAAAGCAATTGTTCCCTTGCTGATTCCATTGTTCATCAGTTCCTTCAAGCGGGCCGAGGAACTGGCAGTCGCTATGGAGGCAAGAGGCTATAAGGGCGGAGAAGGACGGACGAAATACCGCCAGCTGACCTGGGGTGGGTCGGACACCATGATGCTTTTGTTCCTAGCTGCTGTCACGGTTCTACTAATCGTCTTAAGAGGGTAATCATTATGCCGCGAATAAAATGCATAGTTTCATACGATGGCACCGGTTTTTCCGGCTATCAGATACAGCCGGGCAAAAGGACTGTCCAGGGAGAGCTGGAAAGGGCTCTTGAGAAGCTAAATAAGGGGATGGGCATCAGGGTCAGTGCATCAGGTCGTACGGACGCAGGAGTGCATGCCCGCGGCCAGGTAATCCACTTCGATACAACACTTGAAATTGAGCCTGCCAGGTGGCAAATCGCGCTTAATTCCTTATTGCCTGATGATATTGCAGTGAATGCGGTTGAATATGCAAAACCTGATTTCCATGCACGCTTTGACGCTGTCGGCAAGGAATACCGCTATTTTTTGCTGCCATCCAAGCATCGTAATCCTTTCCAGCGGAATTTTGCTTATCAGTTCCAATATGAACTTGATCTCGACGCAATGAAAGTAGCGGCGAGGCAGCTTCTTGGCAAACATGATTTCACTAGTTTTTGTTCGGCCAAAACCGAGGTAGAAGATCGTGTAAGGACATTGCAGGAAATCGATTTTTTCGAAGAGAATGGCCTGCTTGTTTTTAGGTTCGTAGGGGATGGTTTTCTGTACAATATGGTAAGGATCCTTGTCGGGACCTTGCTGGAGGTAGGGACAGGCAGAAGACCTGCCGACAGCATGCCGCAGCTGCTTTTAGTGAAGGACCGTACCCTGTCTGGCAAGACCGCGCCAGGACAAGGACTGTATCTCTGGAAGGTTTTTTATGAAGATGAAGACCATCGATTAGAAAATAAATTTTAAAAAAATGATATGACAACTAATCCTGGTGTTGACAATCTCTCAACCACAGGTTAAGATATCATATGTATGTATTTTAAACCCACGATCAGCCCCGGAAGAGCTTTATCGTGTTTGAAAATATACCAAATGAACTTGATTTTTTTTTGACTATTTAGGAGGGAAACTCATGCGTACAACGTTTATGGCAAATGCCAACAATATCGAGCGTAAATGGTACGTAGTTGACGCTGCAGGCAAGACTCTTGGTCGCCTTTCAACTGAAGTTGCAGCTATTCTACGTGGTAAACATAAACCAACTTTCACACCACATGTTGACACTGGTGATCACGTAATCATCATCAACGCTTCTCAGATCGAACTTACTGGTAAGAAATTGACTGACAAAATCTACTACCGCCACACAATGCACCCAGGTGGATTGAAGCAAAGAACAGCTCTTGAAATGCGTACAAACTACGCTGAAAAGATGCTTGAACTTGCAATCAAAGGCATGCTTCCAAAGAACTCTCTTGGACGCCAAATGTTTAAAAAGCTTCATGTATATGCTGGTAATGAGCATCCACATCAAGCACAACAACCTGAAGTTTACGAACTTCGCGGATAATTATTAAGGAGGTAATTAACTTGGCACAGGTTCAATATATCGGTACCGGTCGTCGTAAGAGCTCCGTTGCGCGAGTTCGTTTAGTACCAGGCACTGGAAAAATTACAATCAACGATCGTGAAATTGAAGATTATATCCCATTCGCAGCTCTACGTGAAGTAGTTAAGCAACCACTTGTTGCTACTGAAACTGTAGGAAGCTACGATATCCACGTTAACGTAAATGGCGGTGGATACACTGGCCAGGCTGGCGCAATCCGTCACGGTATCTCTCGTGCATTGCTTCAAGCTGACCCAGAATTCCGTCCAACACTTAAGCGTGCTGGACTACTGACTCGTGACGCTCGTATGAAAGAACGTAAGAAATACGGTCTTAAAGGCGCTCGTCGTGCACCTCAGTTCTCAAAGCGTTAATTTTTGGCGCTTCAAAAAAGCTCTCAACCAATTTGGTTGGGAGCTTTTTATTTTTGATTTTTCCATTGTTCAATGCTGAACAGGGATTATGCTGCATTTTATTGATTTTTCTTATTTGACCAATCCGTTTTTTACGGCAAAAAGGGCAGCCTGCGTTCGATCTGCTAGCTCGAGTTTCGCCAGCAAGTTAGACACATGGGTCTTTACCGTTTTTTCGGTAATATATAAGGAGGCGGCAATCTCTTTATTGCTCTTTCCTTTCGCGATTTCTTTTAAGACATCCAGTTCTCTTTTCGTTAATTCATCTAGTAACTTTTTTGTCGGATTGCTGCTGTGTGATAGATTGGCTAGTAAATGGGATGTGGCTTTCGGGTGGAGCTGGCTCTCTCCATTGACCATTTTCTTGATGGATGAGACGAGCTCATCAGGCTGGATATCCTTCAATTGAAATCCGGAGGCACCTGCTTCTAGAGCGGGGATGACATGGTCCTGGTCGGAGAAACTGGTAAGAATCATGATTTTAATGCTTGGATCTTCTGCTTTAATCACCTTCGTCGCTTCAATTCCATCCATTTCAGGCATAGCTAAGTCCATCAAGATAATATCAGGCTTTAGCTCTTTTGCCATTTCAACCGCTTTTCTTCCGTTTTCGGCTTCTCCGATAATTTCAAGGTCTTTTTGGGTTTTAAGAAAAAATACGAGGCCTCTTCGGACAACATGATGATCGTCTGCGATTAATATGCGTATACTCATTGAATTCTCCCCCTAGAGTGGAATGGTTATCTTTATTTCAGTTCCATTTCCCAATTGGCTTCGCAATTGAAACAGGCCATTTAGTGCTTCTGTCCTTGCTTTCATGTTCTTTAATCCTAATGAAGGAATTAACAGGTTATCATTATAGTGAAAACCGCAGCCCTCATCTTTAATTGTTAAAATGGCCTCATTTTCGGAAGCATGAAGTGATAAAAATACCTTTTGGGCACCGGAATGCTTTTTACAATTGGCGATTGCTTCTTGTCCAATTCGCCATATAGCTTCTTCAACTTTTCCGGGCATGCTGGTGGCTCCCGTCAGGTTAGCTTCTATCTTCAGACCAAGCATTTCTCCATAGCTTTTCAGTGCGCTGACAAGTCCATTCTCGAGACCGTGAGGCTTCAACTGCCATATAAGTGATCTCATCTCCCCGAGTGCTTCCTGGGTCAAGTCCTGCATATAGCTAAATGTTTGTTTTACTTCTTCATCCTCTGTCATTTCCACTCCAGCTCTGGCGGTCAGGCTGAGAGAGAACAATAGCTGATTCACCGAATCATGCAGGTCCCGTGCAAGCCGGTTTCTTTCCGCAACAAGAGCGGTTTCTTGTTCGCGCTGTGTGAGTTTGATGCGTTTTAATGCTGTGCCAATTTGATAGGCAATTGCTTCAAGCAGAGCAAGTTCCTTTTTATGAAAATGTTTTTTGTTTGGAGAACCCACATTCAATAAGCCGAATCGTTCATTTCCAGCGCGAAGGGGTACAGTAGCATGATGGGTCAATCCGCACGTCTCCCCAGCACCATCATCAAGTGCATCTTCAATTCGCTTACACTCAATGATATTTGTGGCTTTATTTAAGGTTTGGTTATTGTATTTATTCACACACCAGCACTCACCGTGGCACATTCTATCTTTCTGGTTAAAAGCTAAAGCAGGAGGAAGAGCAAAGTCTGCTGTAAGCTCGTGGTTTCCGTGAGCATCAATAAGAAAGATCCAGCCTGTTTGAAGCCCTGTTATATGCAAAAGTCTTCTTAAGACATCAGATAGCATGGTCTTCGTGTCTGTTCCTTCGTTCAATAGCTCTGCGATTTCTTTAAGAATGCCGATTTCTTCATATTTTGCTTCGTCAGTCATCCCAGCATCTCCTTCACCGTCCAGTATCTAATGTCATTATAGCCCATATTTAACCCTTGGATGTTAAAAACTGGTGCGTGCTTTAGGAGGTCTGTAAAAATTCGAGCACTTCATGATTGGGTCCTTCATAAAAGACAATTTCCCAGCCGTTGGGAAGTTTGTAAGGTCCTTCTGCTATTTGATTAAATCCGAAAGTGTGGATCACTTGCTGAAGGTCGGATACTTCAAAACATAGATGGGCTGAGTTTGTGCTATGTGGATGAGATACCAATTCAAGTCGGAAATGAGTGGATGATAGGAACGCAATCTCTTCCCCCAGAAAAGAATGCCGGCTTTCCAGTTCTAAGCCTAATAAATCTGAGTAAAACTTTATCGATTCTTCAAGATTGGACACTTCCAGTCCGTAATGATGAAAGCGCATAAAATAATTCCTCCTATATGATCAGGTTCATGTCACCAAACTCGTGCCATAAATAGCCTTCGTGAATCGCTTGATGGTAGGCATGAAGCAAGTGATGTTCTGGTAAAAAGGCAGTCAGCATATCCAGATGGCTAGCCTTAGGCTCATGCAAACCGGTAATGATTCCGTCTACTATTTTTAGAGGGGTTTGCTGATTGATATATAAGTTTGTAGTACCTGAGAGTTCTCCGTTGTTCGCTGCACTCTCTAGGGCGCGGACGACTGTCGTTCCAACTGCGATGACTCTTTTGCCAGATGAATGAGCCTTGAGGATTTTTTCCATTGTGTGATGTGAAATGTGATATTCCTCAGGATTTTCTTTCGGGTCCACATGATCCTCAAGTAAATAGCTCAGACCTGTGTGCAATTGAATGAAATCAATTTGAATGCCTTTCTTCTTTAATTCAAATAGCAGTTCCCAGCTAAACGCTCTACCCGCAGATGGCATCTCCACAGAACCAGGATGGGTGGCAAATACATTTTGATAATAATTCAGGTCCCATGGTTGTTCTATATACTCATAACGTATCGGGGAGCCAAGAACATAGATTAGATCTAGTAGCTCACTCCCGTTTTTATTGAATTTTACTGTCTTTAACGGGGAAGTCTCTTTCTCAGCGATGACCGTAGCAGTCAATTTTTCTGAAAAGCGCAGAACATCCCCCACTTTGACAGGGTTTGCGATGATGAGAGCTTCCCAAGTGTCATCAAAAATTCGTCTCGCCAAACGGATTTCCACTCTTTGAGAAATGTGAACGCCTCTTCTTAACCAGCTGCCATGTAACGAAGCAGGGATGGTGCGGCTATTGTTTAAAATGATCACATCTCCAGGCTGAAGGTAGTGGGGGAGATTATAAAAATGATCGTGTTTCATTTCTCCGGTTTTACAATTCAGTGTCATCAATCTTACTTGATCCCTTCTTAAGCCTCTTTTTTCCGGTGGAAGGCTCGCATTCAGGTTTTCAGGCAGATGAAAATCCATTACACCTGTTTCCATTACAATCCCTCCTCTGATTGAGCTTCAAAGCGTTGGCCATTAATCCCTTTTGCTTTATCCGATGCTAAATGAAGGAAGATATCCACGACATCCTCAGGTTTTGCTAAAGGGTAATCGCAATCAGGAACAGCTAATTGATGCATTTCAGTGTCCATCTCGCCCGGGTCGACCATATTGACACGAACATTGGTATCACTTAACTCATCTGCCCAAGTTTGAGTAAGGCCTTCTACAGCGAATTTTGATATCCCATATGCTCCCCAGCCTGCATATCCAACGTGACCAGCTTCAGACGTCACATTGATAATGGAACCTTCATTGTGCTCAAGCATGACAGGGATGACTCTTTGGCTAACTAGAAATGCTGAGACTACATTGACTCTTAACACCTCTGCAAAATCCTCTTCAGGATAATCCAGAAGCAAAGGCATTGGACTAGGGCCTAATACGGAAGCATTATTGATCAACACATCGATTTGCCCATATGCTTCCTGAGTTAAAGCTACGAAACGTTCCACATCCCTAGGCTGTGATACATCCGCTCGTATCGCCAATACTTCTGCACCAAAACCCTCGGCTTCTTGTTTTACTTTCTCCAGGCTTTTCTCGGACCTCGAGCAGATCGCAAGTCTTGCTCCTTCCCTCGCGAATGCCATTGTTAATGCTTTTCCTAAACCTTTAGAGGCACCAGTTATCATCACTACTTTTTTATTCATTTATCATCATCTCTCCTTATTTGCTTGTTGTATTAAGCATAAGGGGAATTAACAAAATTTCCCTCAGGAGAAAGCTTGAACTTTTCCTACAACTTTTGGATGAGAAAAATGGGAGGTTGTTGATTTAGATGTTATTTGGATGTGGTGAGAGCAGAAGAGCGGAGGAGTGTGAAATTAAATTGCGTTTACAAGCTTGCTTGGGGAGGAGTCCTGTTCAAACCTCGTTATTTTTTTGGAAGTCATGTTATTGGCGAACTGGAAAAAAACGTCCGGAATTTCCTAGTCGCTAATAAAATATGATTTTCGCCAATAAAATTAAATTTTCGCCAATAAAATCGGAAAATCGCCAATAAAGTTGTGAAGATCGCCAATAAAATTTTCCAAGTTAAAAATACAGGCGTTGCGAATTTTGTTCCTTTTATAAGCGAAAGTAAAGTTGGAACCTAATTTTTTTCGAGTATATTTATAATTCAGGTCCTAATTTGACTCATTAATGGTGAACCAAGCCTGAAAAAAAGCGGTGGCATCATTCTATGCCACCGCTTTAATAGTTTAATCTTCGTATCCTTGCATGGAATCCATGTGGCTGGCGATCATCGCAATGATGGTAGGAGCCTCTTCTTTTGTAAAAATGAAGTTCGTTTCGTCTTTGATCATTTCGTCATCTTCAGTCCAGATCCGATTGATGCGGCGCAGGACTCCGTCACCTGTATCCTGTACAAGCCCAAACTGATAGGTCACTTCCACATCATCTTCCATCAGGAAGGCTGTAACCTCAGGAGTTTCCCACTCAACATCGATTTCCTCGAGGATATCATCCTCATCTATCAGCTCCGCCACATATAGCTCATCATCTTCATCGATTCCGTCATCTTCATAATATACAGTATCGTCATCTTCCGTTGCATAAACGATATCGAGTTCGTCTTCATCGTCGTTTATGTAATCGTGGAATCCTTGGTGAACCGCATCGACAATATCATCAATATCTGAAAGAATGACCCGAGCTGGCTGCCCCAGGTCTTCGTCGATGGTTTCCGTATAAAATTCCTCATTATACGGGTCAAAGTATAATATATAGAAATAATCTCTTTCACCATCATCATAGTCCACAAAGAACTGAATCCGCGGATGTTTCGCGCCTCTCTCAACAGCCATCTGGCCTTCTTGATCATATTTTTCGCAAATAGACTCAAGATGGTCCTGCAGCTCTCCAACTACCCGATCAAACCATTCCATAGACATAGAAATCATCCCTTCCTCTTTATTCTCGATTAGCTTGCCCTAAGATTCACATTTTTTGTGTTAGTAAATTAGAGGAAATGGAGAAGGCGGCTTAGCCTGAGGCAAGGAAAGTAGATAATAGCGTCTGCATTGCCCCAAAAAGAGGAATGGAAGCTAAAACGGTAAAAGGGAAGCGTCTGCATTGCCCGAAAAGGCATAATGGAAGCCCGAATGGTAAAAGGAAAGCGTCTGCATTGCCCCAAAAAGAGGAATGGAGGCTAAAACGGTAAAAGGGAAGCGTCTGCATTGCCCGAAAATGAAGAAAGGAAGCGAAAACGGTAAAAGGAGAGTGTCTGCATTGCCCGAAAATGCATAATGGAAGCCCGAATGGTAAAAGTAAAGCCTCTGCATTGACCGAAAGTGAGAAGAGTAAACCAAAAGGGTAAGAGGACCCCTCCTTACCGTGATCTCCCATCAACGCAGAGAAAAACCGCCTGCAATCAAACGTCCAGGCGGTTCTCTTCTATAGCCCAAGCATCTCTCTAGCTTTCTCCGGGTAATCAATAAAGGGGTTTCGGTTGCCCTGCAACTCCTGGATTGCGGCATTCCGATGCTTTTCGTATAGCGTAACAGGATAATCAAAATGCCATCTCAGCAAAAGGTCAAAATTCATTTGATTATCCAGAAGGATGACATCCCTATATCTCAAAGCAAAATAAAATACAGCTCTCGCAACAATACCTTTTCCGTATTCAGGTTCGAACTTTGCTGCTTCCACCATGCCGCAGCCAGACCGTATGCCTGAAGCAGCTAGCTCAGGTTCATAGGATGAGAAATCGTGATAAGGGTGATTGCTTCTCATGCTGTTGCATGCTGGTTCACAGGCAAACAAATGGTGAAGATCGCCTCGCATCGGCTCCTTACCATCAAACCATGATTGGGGCACTACATGTTCGGTATTGAAAAGAGAATCAGAACTGGCTATAAAGCCTCCTTGCCTCAAGGTGTCCAGAATTCTCAAATCCTCTTCAATCACTTCAACAGGGTCAAGGTCCTGTCCGGAATACAGGCTCTTCAGTTGGAGGTTCTCCTGCAGGTCCACCCATGGATAAACGTAGTCATGCGGTGAATATTTTAAATGGGAGGAGTGTGTCGAGAATAGCAGCGAATGAAGCTCTGCTGGACCGAAAACAGCGTCACAATAATATTCATCACGCATTCTCGAGTCCAGTTCTGCATCATAATACGTTTTATTCTCAATGTTGTGAATGTACGCCTCACTAGCTGATAAAATCATATCGCATCCATGACCATCGTTTTAAAGCTCTGGTCGAAGATTTCGGCCAGGTGCTCAGGAACAGTCAGGTATACGAGTCCATTGCCTTCGAGCTTCGGTGAATTGCCGAGTGGCACCGTCCGCTTGACCAGCTGTGCGTAAAGCTCAGGTTCTGTTAGCTCTCGCTCAAATTGGACTTTTGCATATGTCTTGATCAATGCCAGTGCGCCGGATACATGCGGAGCAGCCATGGAAGTACCGCTCAAGGTCGCATATTTTCCGTTTAGATAAGTTGAAGTGATCCGCTCACCTGGAGCCACGACATCTATTTCATTATGGGAGTTGGTAAAATCGGATGAACCTCGTTCAAGGTTCACTGCTCCGACACTGATGACTTCGTTATAAGCACCAGGATAGGCAAATTCATTGGTGGAATCGTCGCCATCTCCTTCATTGCCAGCGGCACAGACGACAAGGATATTCTTTTTTACAGCGGCTTGAATCGCCTCATGCAATTCGGGGACGTCTGCCGGGCCGCCCAGAGACATTGAGATAATATCTGCTTCTTGCTCGATGGCATAATGAATGCCTTTGATAATCCATTCATATTTTCCTGAACCAGCTTTGTTCAAAACTTTGACGATCAGCAAACCAGCCTCTGGTGCAACGCCGATGACGCCTGCCTCATTTTTCTGAGCGGCAATCGTGCCAGCCACGTGTGTACCATGACCATTATAATCGGTATAGAGATCAGGATTGCCGCGGTCATCGTCTGTAAAATTCCTGCCACCGATTATTCGTTCTTTTAAATCAGGGTGTGTTGTCTCACAGCCTGTGTCCAGTACAGCAACCTTCATTCCCTTTCCTTTCGTTTCGTTCCAAAGCCTAGGTGCCTGGATCAGCTCAACACCTTTAGGCACCTCCAAAATTTCCTCAGCTTCTGCAATCACGGTATAAGGGATAACGCGAACACCTTGCTCCATATCTTTCCCTCCTTAGAGATAAAATTGAAGCGAGTTCTAGTTGTGTTAATAAGTCTAACAATTCTGACTATTAATAAAAAGGACCGATAGTAGGGGATTTACTAGAAATAAATATACAAAATTGGGCAATTTATCCTAATAGATTTAACTTGATATTATTCTGTAAACGTCTGAGAAAACTGGAAAAGGAATCGTCCGGCTTGGTTGCATTACACCCATCCGCAGGTTGAACACTACTTCCTAAGGGGTGAATATACTTTGAACGTCGTAACGACATTTGTCGATAAAAGAAAGCAAAAACAAGTGAAATATGAGCGAGCGATGCTCCGTGAATTATCAATCAACATCCTGCAGGCCAGGGTGAAACAATATTTTGGCTCATCAAGGCTCACGTCGAACCTGATCATGAATTCAGGAATCGAAGAAGCTTGTTATGATGTAGCGATAGAAGCCTATTTACTCGGCGCCAAGTTCAGCCGTTTTGGATATTTCGGAGAACCACTGGAGGATGTCAAACCTCGCTGTGAAAAAGAAGAACGTCACCTGATTGACACCTTGTATAACTTTTTCCTTTTTTGGGGGAAGGGAGAAGAAGGAGTGGGTTCAGAGGAGCTATATTATTTATGCGAGCAATATTGTGATAGCTGGTGGAGAGAAGGATTCATGAAGGGTGAAAAGAAATATAAGCTAAGGCTGCATTAAGGGCGAGAGTTCTAAACCGCCGACCCGTCCCATATAGTTTATTATCAGGGACTAGCTGGGGAGGATGGAATAGAACATGCTAAAGAAAATAAAAATTGGATTATTCGCAGCCGGTCTTGCCGTGCTGTTCCTCATATTGCAGTATGATTTTACCGAAAATGATTCATGGGAATCCTGGAACCTGCCGCTTTCGGGGAAAATCATCTATCTGGACCCAGGGCATGGCGGGGTCGACCCTGGGGCAGGAGAGGATGAGCCTTTTGAAAAAGATATCGCACTTAATGTTACCTTGAAGCTGCGGGATTACCTCCAGCAGCAGGGAGCCCTCGTCATCATGACGCGTGAAACAGATATTGACCTTGCGGATAAAGGACTTAAGGGCTACAGTAAGCGGAAGGTCCAGGATTTGAAAAGGAGACTCGATTTGATCAATGAATCGGAAGCTGACTTTTTTGCAACGATCCACTTGAACGCAATACCTTCGTCCAAATGGAAAGGGGCTCAAACCTTCTACTCCACGAACTACAAAGAAAACAAGCGAGCCGCCAAACTGATCCAGGACGAATTACGCCGTAACCTTGAGAATACAGATCGAGATGCAAAGGCAGCGAATAGTATTTATCTGCTGAAGCATACCAATAAACCGGGAGTTTTGGTCGAGATCGGATTTCTCTCCAACCCGCAGGAAGCGGCAAACCTTAGAGATGAAGCATATCAGGAAAAAGTAGCTGCCTCTATTTACGAAGGCATGCTCCGATATTTTACAGATGAACAGAAGTTTTGGGAAAAATAAAGAAGGGTCATGGATCCTTCTTTTTCATTTGGGGTTTTTAGGTGTTTGATCCGTTTTGAATGGCGGCAATATCTTAATAATGTCTGTATTAACCCAACCCTCCTTGTATATGGTAAAAATATCTTTCAGAAATGTGTGATAGGTTTAACACTTAGGAATTTTATCATTATGGTATACTGTCCTTGGAGATAAATTTTTACAGAGGAAGGTGTCAAAATGTTAACTGAAGCTAAGGTACGAGAAAGTTTAAAAGACATTAAGGAACCATTTTTACATAAAACACTCGAAGAGATCAATGCCATCGAAGAAATCAAGATTAAAGAAGAGAAGAACCATGTAAGCGTTAAAATTGGCATCGCCAAAACAGGTACAGCCGAGCAGCTGCAGCTGCAAACAGAAATTGTCAATGTTTTAAAAGGCGCTGGAGCGGCATCTGTAGGTCTGCGATTCTTTGACCTTCCTGCAGAAGTCCTCTCTAAATACCAGACAGCAGCTCCGGAAGAAGAAGAAGGCCTGCTTTCTCCTAATAACCAAACAACATTCATCGCAATCGCGAGCGGAAAAGGCGGAGTGGGTAAATCCACTGTATCCGTGAACCTTGCTGTCTCTCTTGCGCGTTTAGGCAAAAAAGTCGGACTTGTGGATGCGGACATCTATGGTTTCAGTGTTCCTGACATGATGGGAATCACGAAGCGTCCGGTTGTAAGGGGAGAAAGAATCATTCCTGTTGAAAGGCACGGAGTGAAGGTCATCTCTATGGGATTTTTTGTGGAAGATAATGCACCGATCATCTGGCGCGGACCGATGCTTGGAAAAATGCTGAACAGCTTCTTCAATGAAGTCGAGTGGGGAGAATTGGATTACCTCTTATTGGACTTGCCTCCAGGAACAGGAGACGTGGCATTGGATGTGCACACCATGTTGCCATCATGTAAAGAAATCATTGTTACTACGCCTCACCCAACGGCTGCATTCGTTGCTGCGCGTGCAGGTGCAATGGCCCTTAGAACAGAACATGAAATTCTTGGTGTCATTGAAAACATGTCCTACTTTGAAAGTAAGCTGACTGAGGAAAAAGAATATGTCTTTGGTCAAGGCGGGGGCGAAAAGCTTGCAGACGAGCTAAATACACAGCTATTAGGCAAACTGCCGTTAGGCCAGCCGACCTGGAATGAAGAAGATTTTGCACCGTCCATCTATCAGGAAGACGATAAGATTGGCGCGATTTATACGAATATTGCCCAGCAAGTTGTTCAAATGCTTGGAAAATAATAAGAGAGCCTCTCCTGATCGGAGAGGCTCGTTCATTTTTATATTCAGTTAATCGGTTGTCGGGGCTGATCAATGGACTTTGCTAATCCAATTACTATTGACCTCCAGAACCGCTGCCTGAATCCCCGCCACCGCCGCCAGAACCTCCTCCACCTTCTTCGGAGCCTCCTTCAGACTTTTGGGTTGGCATTTCCTCAGCAGCTTTGACAATCAACGCTTGAAGTTTGGCTTTGAATAACGGGCTTTCAAAGGTTTCTGTCATGATTTTCTGTAGATGCTCCCGGTATTCTTTGCTTTTGAGGACGTTAGTTAATTCCTTTTCAAGTTCAGGGTCCTTCATGACTTCAATCATCATGCCCTTATATTCTGGATCCTTCATAAGGTCCTTTAACAGCTTTTCATTTTCCTTCTTCATGCTTTTTGCTACACTCTCAGCGAATTTTGGATCTTCAAAGGATTTTTTCCAGAAATCCATTCCCTTTTCAGATGTCAGTGTTTTTTCAACTGTATCAATTACGACCGGCTGGTCCATTATTAGCTTTTCCTTCATGCCGTCGTCACCCATGACTTCCTGGATCGCTTTTTTGCCATCGTCAGTCTTCAGGATATCGACAACCATTTTCTTTGTTTCCTCATAATCGACTTCCCCTGCTGACTCGGCTGGAGAAGCACAGCCGGCAGCTAAAAGTAAAAAGGAAGCAGGGAGTATAAATTTCACGATTTTCTTCATCTTCCATTCCCCTTTCACATAGACAGCCCTAATTTTAGGATGAGTAAAATGACAAATTGTTATGCACGAATAACGACACCTAGATTTTTCAAATCCGCATTGGTACAATCATATAGTGAAGTTTAATTTTGTTTTGGGGGAAAAAATCGTGACTAGCCGTAATTGGGTACACTTATTTCTCACCACTTTAGCAGTTGGGGCGGTAACAACTGCTGTCGTTGGTTTTATTGTCCGCTGGAGTGAATTCCAGCACCTGCTGAGTGATTTCAACATTCTAGAATTCCTTTCAATTTTAGTATGGCTAATGGGTGTTGGACTTATATTTAGCATTCTTAGCCAAATGGGTTTCTTTGCATATTTGACAGTGCACCGCTTTGGACTGGGTATTTTTAAATCATTATGGAATCCAGTACAGGTCCTGTTGATTGCGTTTGTATTGTTTGACCTTGTCTACTTGCGTTTTGCCACATTTGCGGAAAATGGCGAGAGTATCATGTCCTATTTAGGACTTGCTGTGATCGTACTGGTTGCTGGACTGATTGTGGCGTTCATGAAGGTTAAGCAAACAAATAAAGAAGCTTTTATACCAGCATTGTTTTTCATGATTGTCGTAACAGTGGTTGAATGGGTGCCTGTACTCCGTGTGAACGAGCATAGCTGGCTTTATCTCATGCTATTTCCATTGTTAGTTTGTAATGCCTACCAGCTATTGGTTCTTCATAAGCTGAACCAAAAATCACTTCAGGAACGGAAGGTTCTTGAAGAAAAGGCTAAGTCAAATGTGAAACCTAATAAAAAGGCACAAAAAAAGCCGTCCAACGCATAGTTGGACGGTTATTTATTTTACTTCAGCTGATTTAGAATCTCCATTGGCAATCATTTCGGATACCGTGACCATTTTCAGGTTTTTCGACCTGATATCTTTTAACACAAGCGGCAGTGCTTCAGCTGTTTGTTTAGCTGAATCTGATGCATGCATCAATAAGATATCGCCTTTTTTGGCTTTAGAAGCATTCTCGGCAATTACCTCCGTACCCGGATTCGTCCAATCCTTTGTATCAAGACTCCAGTGGACGACCGTATAACCAAGGCGCTCGGCAATTTTTAGCGTGCGTTGGTCGAAATGGCCAGTAGGGGCGCGCAGTAACTCAATGTTTTTAACATTAAGCTTTTTAAATGCTTCCTGGGCCTTCTGGATATCGCGTCTGACCTTGTCTTCTTCAAGATCGGTATAATCCTTATACTCATAACCCAGCATGCCAATTTCGTAACCTTCTTTCACCATCCTGTTCACCAAGTCTGGATGCCTTTCTGCCCAAGAACCTGACAAGAAGAAGGTGACAGCTCCGGCTTTCTCTTTCTTGAGTACATCAAGAATCGGTTCCGCTTTTTCATCGCCCCAGCCAATATTAAAGGTCAAGGCCAAATCCTTCTCACCTTTATAGATGGCTTTAGGACCGTCCTTTGCTGAAAAAGCAGGGATTTGAACTATATTATCCATGTAAAAGAACCAAGCTGTAAAAAAAGCTGCAATCACGATGACAAAAACGGTTTTAATCGACTTCGCATTCATTACATAAAAAAAATTCATTTTCTCACCACCTCGTCCAATGCACTCCTTGTCTAATTTTTATTCCACAGCCTAAAAAGATATGATAATAAAAAATCAGATTATAAAAATCCGGAAAAAAGATAACACTACAACCACTATGTGAAAATGAACAGGAGTGTATATATGCTTGGTGTTCTGATCAATGAGAAGGAACTGAAAGAGCTAGAATACTTAATTAAAAGGGAAATGGATGAAATCCTATTCGATCTGAAGGATGATCGTATTGATCATGTCGTTAAAAGATCCATGAAGGAAAGGTATCAAATATTGTTTTCTCTTTTTAAAAGAGTAGCATCCCCAAAGGAATGCCTTAAGTATATGCCAGCGAAGAAAAGCATGTATAAAGGCCAATAATAAAGTAATGAAACTTTTTTAAGATTATTATTGACGGACATAAATTATCCTGTTATATTAATAAACGTCGCTGCTGAGCCAGTCGCTAACACGATGATCGGCGGTAAAAAATAATAAAAAATGTGGTTGACAATTAAATGGCCACATGCTATATTATGAAAGTCGCTTCTGAGCGGCGAGACAATAAATTGTTCTTTGAAAACTAAACAAACAAGCGTCAACAAACAATAAATTTTCATGGCTTCTATTATAGAAGAACATGAGCCAACGTTTTAACTTTATGAGCTAACTCATAACTCTTTCTTGGAGAGTTTGATCCTGGCTCAGGACGAACGCTGGCGGCGTGCCTAATACATGCAAGTCGAGCGGATCTTCATTAGCTTGCTTTTGAAGATCAGCGGCGGACGGGTGAGTAACACGTGGGCAACCTGCCTGTAAGACTGGGATAACTTCGGGAAACCGGAGCTAATACCGGATAATCCTTTCCCTCACATGAGGGAAAGCTGAAAGACGGTTTCGGCTGTCACTTACAGATGGGCCCGCGGCGCATTAGCTAGTTGGTGAGGTAACGGCTCACCAAGGCAACGATGCGTAGCCGACCTGAGAGGGTGATCGGCCACACTGGGACTGAGACACGGCCCAGACTCCTACGGGAGGCAGCAGTAGGGAATCTTCCGCAATGGACGAAAGTCTGACGGAGCAACGCCGCGTGAGCGATGAAGGCCTTCGGGTCGTAAAGCTCTGTTGTCAGGGAAGAACAAGTACCGGAGTAACTGCCGGTACCTTGACGGTACCTGACCAGAAAGCCACGGCTAACTACGTGCCAGCAGCCGCGGTAATACGTAGGTGGCAAGCGTTGTCCGGAATTATTGGGCGTAAAGCGCGCGCAGGCGGTTCCTTAAGTCTGATGTGAAAGCCCCCGGCTCAACCGGGGAGGGTCATTGGAAACTGGGGAACTTGAGTGCAGAAGAGGAGAGCGGAATTCCACGTGTAGCGGTGAAATGCGTAGAGATGTGGAGGAACACCAGTGGCGAAGGCGGCTCTCTGGTCTGTAACTGACGCTGAGGCGCGAAAGCGTGGGGAGCGAACAGGATTAGATACCCTGGTAGTCCACGCCGTAAACGATGAGTGCTAAGTGTTAGAGGGTTTCCGCCCTTTAGTGCTGCAGCAAACGCATTAAGCACTCCGCCTGGGGAGTACGGCCGCAAGGCTGAAACTCAAAGGAATTGACGGGGGCCCGCACAAGCGGTGGAGCATGTGGTTTAATTCGAAGCAACGCGAAGAACCTTACCAGGTCTTGACATCCTCTGACAACCCTAGAGATAGGGCGTTCCCCTTCGGGGGACAGAGTGACAGGTGGTGCATGGTTGTCGTCAGCTCGTGTCGTGAGATGTTGGGTTAAGTCCCGCAACGAGCGCAACCCTTGATCTTAGTTGCCAGCATTCAGTTGGGCACTCTAAGGTGACTGCCGGTGACAAACCGGAGGAAGGTGGGGATGACGTCAAATCATCATGCCCCTTATGACCTGGGCTACACACGTGCTACAATGGATGGAACAAAGGGCTGCAAAACCGCGAGGTCGAGCCAATCCCATAAATCCATTCTCAGTTCGGATTGCAGGCTGCAACTCGCCTGCATGAAGCCGGAATCGCTAGTAATCGCGGATCAGCATGCCGCGGTGAATACGTTCCCGGGCCTTGTACACACCGCCCGTCACACCACGAGAGTTTGTAACACCCGAAGTCGGTGGGGTAACCTTTTGGAGCCAGCCGCCTAAGGTGGGACAGATGATTGGGGTGAAGTCGTAACAAGGTAGCCGTATCGGAAGGTGCGGCTGGATCACCTCCTTTCTAAGGATATTGCCGTAATGGCAATCGGAATGCGAACCTTCTGGTTCGTACTGTTGACTAGCTTGTTTGTTTAGTTTTGAGGGAGCAATTCTCTCAAAGCTTTTTTGTTCCTTGAAAACTAGATAATCGTAAGTAAGAAGAACCAAGAAAAACCGAGTGATCGCCATTTTAGTTTTCTCTCTATTCAATTAGAGAAATGACCTTTTAGGTTAAGTTAGAAAGGGCGCACGGTGGATGCCTTGGCACTAGGAGCCGATGAAGGACGGGACTAACACCGATATGCTTCGGGGAGCTGTAAGTAAGCTTTGATCCGGAGATTTCCGAATGGGGAAACCCACTGTTCGTAATGGAACAGTATCTTTACCTGAATACATAGGGTATTGAAGGCAGACCCGGGGAACTGAAACATCTAAGTACCCGGAGGAAGAGAAAGCAAACGCGATTCCCTGAGTAGCGGCGAGCGAAACGGGACATAGCCCAAACCAAGAGGCTTGCCTCTTGGGGTTGTAGGACACTCTACATGGAGTTACAAAGGAACGGGGTAGATGAAGTGGTCTGGAAAGGCCCGTCAGAGAAGGTAAAAACCCTGTAGTTGAAACTTCGTTCCCTCCTGAGTGGATCCTGAGTACGGCGGGACACGAGAAATCCCGTCGGAAGCTGGGAGGACCATCTCCCAAGGCTAAATACTCCCTAGTGACCGATAGTGAACCAGTACCGTGAGGGAAAGGTGAAAAGCACCCCGGAAGGGGAGTGAAAGAGATCCTGAAACCGTGTGCCTACAAGTAGTCAGAGCCCGTTCATGGGTGATGGCGTGCCTTTTGTAGAATGAACCGGCGAGTTACGATTACATGCAAGGTTAAGTTGAGAAGACGGAGCCGCAGCGAAAGCGAGTCTGAATAGGGCGAATGAGTATGTGGTCGTAGACCCGAAACCAGGTGATCTACCCATGTCCAGGGTGAAGGTTGGGTAACACCAACTGGAGGCCCGAACCCACGCACGTTGAAAAGTGCGGGGATGAGGTGTGGGTAGCGGAGAAATTCCAATCGAACTTGGAGATAGCTGGTTCTCTCCGAAATAGCTTTAGGGCTAGCCTCACGTTGTAAGAGTCTTGGAGGTAGAGCACTGTTTGGACTAGGGGCCCTCATCGGGTTACCGAATTCAGACAAACTCCGAATGCCAAAGACTTATCCGTGGGAGTCAGACTGCGAGTGATAAGATCCGTAGTCAAAAGGGAAACAGCCCAGACCACCAGCTAAGGTCCCAAAGTATACGTTAAGTGGAAAAGGATGTGGAGTTGCTTAGACAACCAGGATGTTGGCTTAGAAGCAGCCACCATTTAAAGAGTGCGTAATAGCTCACTGGTCGAGTGACTCTGCGCCGAAAATGTACCGGGGCTAAACGTATCACCGAAGCTGTGGATTGACATCTTAGATGTCAGTGGTAGGAGAGCGTTCTAAGGGCGTTGAAGTCAGACCGTAAGGACTGGTGGAGCGCTTAGAAGTGAGAATGCCGGTATGAGTAGCGAAAGATGGGTGAGAATCCCATCCACCGAATGCCTAAGGTTTCCTGAGGAAGGCTCGTCCTCTCAGGGTTAGTCGGGACCTAAGCCGAGGCCGAAAGGCGTAGGCGATGGACAACAGGTTGATATTCCTGTACCACCTCTTTATCGTTTGAGCGACGGGGGGACGCAGGAGGATAGGGTAAGCGCGCTGTTGGATATGCGCGTCTAAGCAGTTAGGCTGCAAGTGAGGCAAATCCCGCTTGCGTGAAGGCTGAGCTGTGACAGCGAGGGAAATATAGTACCGAAGTTCCTGATTCCACACTGCCAAGAAAAGCCTCTAGCGAGATAAAAGGTGCCCGTACCGCAAACCGACACAGGTAGGCGAGGAGAGAATCCTAAGGTGAGCGAGAGAACTCTCGTTAAGGAACTCGGCAAAATGACCCCGTAACTTCGGGAGAAGGGGTGCTCATTTGGGTGAATAGCCCGGATGAGCCGCAGTGAATAGGCCCAGGCGACTGTTTAGCAAAAACACAGGTCTCTGCGAAGCCGCAAGGCGAAGTATAGGGGCTGACGCCTGCCCGGTGCTGGAAGGTTAAGAGGAGGGGTTAGCTCACGCGAAGCTCTGAATCGAAGCCCCAGTAAACGGCGGCCGTAACTATAACGGTCCTAAGGTAGCGAAATTCCTTGTCGGGTAAGTTCCGACCCGCACGAAAGGCGTAACGATCTGGGCACTGTCTCAACGAGAGACTCGGTGAAATTATAGTACCTGTGAAGATGCAGGTTACCCGCGACAGGACGGAAAGACCCCGTGGAGCTTTACTGTAGCCTGATATTGAATTTTGGTACAGCTTGTACAGGATAGGTAGGAGCCTGAGAAACCGGAGCGCCAGCTTCGGTGGAGGCGTCGGTGGGATACTACCCTGGCTGTATTGAAATTCTAACCCACGCCCCTGATCGGGGCGGGAGACAGTGTCAGGTGGGCAGTTTGACTGGGGCGGTCGCCTCCTAAAGAGTAACGGAGGCGCCCAAAGGTTCCCTCAGAATGGTTGGAAATCATTCGCAGAGTGTAAAGGCACAAGGGAGCTTGACTGCGAGACCTACAAGTCGAGCAGGGACGAAAGTCGGGCTTAGTGATCCGGTGGTTCCGCATGGAAGGGCCATCGCTCAACGGATAAAAGCTACCCCGGGGATAACAGGCTTATCTCCCCCAAGAGTCCACATCGACGGGGAGGTTTGGCACCTCGATGTCGGCTCATCGCATCCTGGGGCTGTAGTCGGTCCCAAGGGTTGGGCTGTTCGCCCATTAAAGCGGTACGCGAGCTGGGTTCAGAACGTCGTGAGACAGTTCGGTCCCTATCCGTCGTGGGCGCAGGAAATTTGAGAGGAGCTGTCCTTAGTACGAGAGGACCGGGATGGACGCACCGCTGGTGTACCAGTTGTCTTGCCAAAGGCATCGCTGGGTAGCTATGTGCGGACGGGATAAGTGCTGAAAGCATCTAAGCATGAAGCCCCCCTCAAGATGAGATTTCCCATAGCGCAAGCTAGTAAGAACCCTGAAAGATGATCAGGTTGATAGGTCAGAGGTGGAAGCGCGGTGACGTGTGGAGCTGACTGATACTAATCGTTCGAGGACTTAACCAAATAGATCATTCGTTTTTCTTGAAATTCTTCTTACACATTATCTAGTTTTGAGGGAATAAATTTTTTGCGACAGCAAAAAAAATTACCTCTTGAAAAATGCATAAAAGGCAGTATAATAAATATTGTCCTTAAAAATTGTCTGGTGGCGATGGCGAGAAGGTCACACCCGTTCCCATACCGAACACGGAAGTTAAGCTTCTCAGCGCCGATGGTAGTTGGGGGTTTCCCCCTGTGAGAGTAGGACGCCGCCGGGCGATGATGCATGATCATCTTAGATTACTCTAAGATGTGGTATTCGAATCATCTGCAAGAGTTATGAAAATTATCATTATTCCGCAGTAGCTCAGTGGTAGAGCACTCGGCTGTTAACCGAGCGGTCGTAGGTTCGAATCCTACCTGCGGAGCCATTATCTCTAAATGACGAAAGTCGTTTGAGCTGGCAGCAACATGCTTCCATAGCTCAGCAGGTAGAGCACTTCCATGGTAAGGAAGAGGTCAGCGGTTCGAGCCCGCTTGGAAGCTCTGAATATATTATTATATGGCCCCTTGGTCAAGCGGTTAAGACACCGCCCTTTCACGGCGGTAACACGGGTTCGAATCCCGTAGGGGTCACCAAATGGAGGATTAGCTCAGCTGGGAGAGCATCTGCCTTACAAGCAGAGGGTCGGCGGTTCGATCCCGTCATCCTCCACCATTTATTATTAACCATGCCGGTGTAGCTCAATTGGTAGAGCAACTGACTTGTAATCAGTAGGTTGGGGGTTCAAGTCCTCTTGCCGGCACCTTCTTTCTAAATTACCTGAATAAATTTCAGTGAAAAGATGCGAAAAATCCCGAAAAGGATTATAAGCATGTATTAGTTTTAGGAAGCTTTATTATGTGGAGGGGTAGCGAAGTGGCTAAACGCGGCGGACTGTAAATCCGCTCCCTCAGGGTTCGGCGGTTCGAATCCGTCCCCCTCCACCATTTTAATACATATTAAAATTGGACAAGCTACTAATGTCCTTTTTATTTTTTCATTGGGCTATAGCCAAGCGGTAAGGCAACGGACTTTGACTCCGTCATGCGTTGGTTCGAATCCAGCTAGCCCAGCCATTTTTTTGAGCCATTAGCTCAGTCGGTAGAGCATCTGACTTTTAATCAGAGGGTCGAAGGTTCGAGTCCTTCATGGCTCACTCATGTTAAGACCCCTAAGAATGAACTTGTACTTTATTTTTAGGGGTCTTATCTATATAATAAAAACATGCGGAAGTAGTTCAGTGGTAGAATACAACCTTGCCAAGGTTGGGGTCGCGGGTTCGAATCCCGTCTTCCGCTCCAAAATGGGGCCTTAGCTCAGCTGGGAGAGCGCCTGCCTTGCACGCAGGAGGTCAGCGGTTCGATCCCGCTAGGCTCCACCATCACACTACATAAATACCATTTCAGTCATAAATCCAATTGGATTTATGGCTTTTTTTATTTTTCAATCGATAGAGTTTGGTGAGGGTTTAAGCTATAAGAGAGCATGGTTATAGCCATACTTTTAGGAGTTGGGGCTCAAGTACGAGCAGTTATTGTGACAGCTTTTTAGGAGAAGAGGCCAAAGCTGTCAAGAAAGAGCGGTTATTATGACAGATTTTAGGTAATGGAGTTCAAAGCTGTCAAGAAAACGGAATTATTGTGACAGCTTTCAAGGTGTAGAGCCCAAAGCCGTCAAGAAAGCGGAGTTATTATGACAGGTTTCAGGTTATGGAGCTCAAAGCTGTCAAGAAAGTGCAGTTATTATGACAGGTTTCATGGAGTAGAATTCAAAGCTGTCAAGAAAGTGAGGTTATTATGACAGGTTTCAAGATGTAGAGCTCAAAGCTGTCAAGAAAGTGCAGTTATTATGACAGGTTTCAAGGTGTAGAGCTCAAAGTTGTCAAGAAAGTGCAGTTATTACGACAGGTTTCTGGGTGTAAAGGCCTAAAGCTGTCAAGAATCCACATTGCAGTGCATGTGCTTTTTTTTCAACAATCAGTGATTTAGCCGCACGTCATCAGGCGGGAACTTCACTGCTCCTTCTCGCACTAGCTGTTCAAATCCTCCCTTATTATGGTTTTACGGATACTTCAATATATAAATTCACTCAATTCTAAACCGTATATATATTCATGAAATTGTCCAGTTGAGTCATTTGAATGAAAGCGTTTAAAATAGGGGGTAGACGAGAGATAGCAAGGGGGAGAAGAAATGAAGAAACTTTCGATTATTGGCATGCCTATGGATTTGGGTCAGATGAGAAGGGGAGTCGACATGGGCCCGAGTGCGATCCGTTATGCTGGAATAAATGAAAGACTGAGAGTGTTATTTGATGAGATAGAGGATCTGGGAGATATAGCTGTTGGCAGACCTGAGGTAAAGATTGATCCTAATAGCAATCTGCGCAACCTGGAACTGGTAGCGGAAAAAAATAGTTTGCTTGCTGAAGAGGTAGACAAGATTATTGAATCAGGTTCATTTCCGCTTGTATTAGGCGGTGACCATAGCATTGCGATAGGGACATTGGCGGGTGTATCCAAGCATTATAAGAACCTGGGTGTCATTTGGTATGATGCTCATGGCGATTTGAATACAGCGGAAACTTCTCCGTCTGGTAATATACACGGAATGCCACTGGCAGCGAGCCTAGGTTTGGGTCATGAGATGCTGACACAATTAGGTGGGTTTGCACCGAAGGTAAAGCCTGAAAACATTGTCATAATCGGAGCGCGTGCACTGGATGATGGTGAAAAGGACCTCATCAAGGAAATGGGCATTAAAGTGTTTACGATGCATGAAATCGATCGTCTTGGAATGGCTGCTGTCATTGAGGAGACGGTCAACTATCTTAAAGATAAGACGGATGGCGTCCACCTTTCACTCGATCTGGATGGCCTTGATCCAACCGATGCTCCTGGTGTCGGTACGCCGGTAACTGGAGGGATCAGTTATCGTGAAAGCCACCTGGCGATGGAGATGTTAGCTGAAGCGAAAGTGATTACATCAGCTGAATTTGTCGAAGTCAATCCAATCCTTGATGAGAAGAACAAGACAGCTGTCGCAGCAGTGGCATTGATGGGTTCTTTATTTGGAGAAAAACTTTTGTAATGCTCATATAGTTTTGGAATAGAATCATACTAGCACGCAAAAATAGGAGCAGCGGCCAAGTCTGGCTGCTGCTCTCTTATTATTAATATAGAAATGTCTTTTTGGAAGTTAAGTGATCATATTTATTTAGCAGATGGTCGAGTTTAGTGCTTATGGCTACAACCCTTTGATTTGACAGCGAGGTTTTTGCGGCTAACTCAACCATTTCTTTACGGCAATTTTCAATATCCTTCAACAACGTATCTGCACACACTATTAGTTCCTCGCTTTCAATAAAATATAGTTCATTTATACCCCTTATAAAACTTTTTAAACCAAACTGGTAATAATTTGTTAATATAAAGTTATCGTGTTTTTATATTTTTTTCGCAAAATAAGTCAGTTAGTTGATAATTTTGTCATTAAAATACATAAATAAAGTTTTTATAAAAAAAACGAAACCTTTTACGGAATCGATTCGTATATCGATTAGCCGCATGAAGCGCGGAGGTAAAATAATGGAGACAATCGTTAAACACAGAATAAAGCAAGTACTCAAGGGAGACCAGAATGCCTATGGAGAGATTGTTGAGGTATACAAGGACAAGGTATTCCAGCTTTGCTACCGTATGCTCGGGAATCGGCACGAGGCAGAAGATATTGCACAAGAGGCATTTATCCGTGCATATATCAATATTAACAGCTTCAATCAAAACTTGAAGTTTTCAACATGGCTGTATAGAATTGCGACTAACCTATGCATTGACCGGATCCGCAAAAAGAAACCCGATTATTTCCTTGATGCGGAAGTGCCTGGAACAGAGGGCTTGACGATGTATTCGCAGGTTCCATCTGAAACACCTTTACCAGAGGATGAGGTCGAAAGTATCGAATTGCATGATACGATCCAAAAAGAAATTTCAAAACTACCCGATAAATATCGATCGGTCATCGTATTAAAGTATATTGAAGAGCTCAGCTTGAATGAGATCAGCGAAATACTTGATTTGCCGCTTGGCACAGTGAAGACGAGGATTCATCGAGGAAGAGAAGCCTTAAGGCAGCAGTTGCGACACGTATAAGGTGAGGTGAAAGAATATGAAATGTCCAGAACAATTTATCGACTATATGCATGAATACTTAGATGAAGAAATTTCCGAAGAACATGAAAAGGTTTTAAGGGAGCACCTGCAAAGCTGTAAAGATTGCCAGGAATACTTCAGGGAGCTGAATAAAGCAATTGCGCTTGTACAGAGCACCTCTCACATCCAGGCCCCAGAGGATTTTACTTCAAAGGTTATGGCTGGGCTTCCGAAAGAAAAAAAGAAGACCGAAATCCAGCGTTGGTTCCGGAGCCATCCATTGGTAACAGCTGCCTCTCTTTTTCTGGCATTAATGACAGCCAGCATCTTTTCAACCTGGAATGAAGATCACCAGTTTTCAGTATCGAAGCAGCCAAATTTGGTAGTTGAAAATGATACGGTTATCGTGCCTGAAGGGGAAGTTGTAAAAGGGGATGTTGTAGTCAGGAATGGCAAGGTGAAAATTGACGGCGAGGTTCAGGGGAATGTCACAGTGATCAACGGTGAGTTGATCAGTGGTGAGAATTACATGGCATCTGCCGGAAATGTCACTGGTGAAATAACAGAGGTCAATGAAGTGTTCGAGTGGATTTGGTACCATATTAAGAAGACAGCTAAAAACACGGCAGATCTCTTTGAGAACGACGAAAAAGAACAGTCATTCCAATAGGAATGGCTGTTTTTTAAGGCAATTTTAGAAAGGAATCCGATGAGGACCCACTGTCAGGGACACTGCAATTGACATCATTATTAATTTGAATAAAGCTTATGGTATAATAAAAAAGTTACATTTATTTATAGCTGAAGTGGATTTTTTTCAAAAGGCGATTTTGCCCTTTATGAATGATACATCTCATTTCAAAAGGCTTAGGAGCATCTTTTTGCTGAGCTTACCAGCAACCCCGAAGCCGATCTACTTTTTAACAATATAGCCTTATAAAAAAGGCTGATTAACCTTCCGGCAATTTATGATTTTGCCTGAAGGAGCCTTACTAAACTACTGGAGGAAGTGCAATGTCGTTTGCGGATTTCGATTTTTTAGAATATCTAGCTAATATTGTTGACATTCTCCTGGTTTGGTTCGTCATTTACAAGCTGATTGCAATTATTCGAGGTACGAAGGCTGTCCAGCTTTTAAAAGGGATTTTTGTCATCCTGATTGTAAAGTTTATCAGTGATTACTTCGGATTGAATACGCTCAGTTGGATGATGGAACAAGTACTAACCTGGGGATTCCTGGCCATTATCATTATCTTCCAGCCCGAATTGCGGCGTGCGCTTGAACAGCTCGGCAGAGGGCGGCTTTTTTCCAGAACAGGTCTGCAGGAAGAGGAAGACGAAGAGAAGATGGTGGAGGCCATTATCAAGGCCACCGATTATATGGCTAAGCGCCGGATCGGGGCATTGATCTCAATTGAAAGAGAAACAGGGATGAGTGATTACATAGAAACAGGCATTCAGCTTCAATCAAGAATCTCTTCTGAACTGTTGATCAATCTTTTCATACCGAATACGCCGCTTCATGATGGAGCTGTAGTCATACAGAAAAACATCGTTGCCGCAGCGGCTTGTTATTTGCCGCTGTCAGAAAGTCCGTTCATTTCGAAGGAACTCGGTACAAGGCATAGGGCCGCACTCGGTATCAGTGAAGTAACTGACAGTATCACGATTGTCGTTTCTGAGGAAACAGGCAATGTTTCAGTCACCCGGAATGGCGAACTTTACAGGGACTTGAGCGGGGAAACGCTAAGGGAACTGCTCACAGCCGAGCTGGTTTCACCATCAAGAATCAAGCAGGCAGCTTCTACCCGCTGGAATTGGAGGGGGAAGAAAAATGGATAAATGGATGGATAATCCCTGGTTCATAAAAGTTGTTGCCCTGGTTCTTGCGGTCCTGCTTTTTGGATCTGTCCCTAAAAATGATCCAGATAAGCCCGGTGATGTGAATGTACCATCAGATGAAAAGGTAGAGATCATTGAAGACGTTCCGGTAAAAAGAATCTATGATACCGATACTCTGGTCGTATCAGGCGTTCCTGAAACGGTTTCCGTCACGCTGCAAGGACCGAAAAATCTTGTGCAGCAGGCGAAAACACTACGGAACTTTGAAGTGTTCGTTGATTTAACGGATGCCGAAATCGGCAATCAGCGAGTACCGATCACGATTAAAGATGTTTCAGACCGTCTGACTGTTACCATCGAGCCTGGGTATGCAAATGTATCAATCCAGGAAAAGGTTACGAAGGAATTCGGAGTGGAGGCAGAATTCAACGGAAATATAGTTGAAGAAGGCTATATTGCTGAGAAGCCAACGGTTAAGCCTAACAAAGTCAAAATAACAGGTGCCAAGGATGTTATCGATAGAATCACTTATGTAAAGGCTACTGTGAATTCATCCGGAAAAATCTCGGATACCATCACACGAGAAGCGAGTGTCCTGGCCCTTGATAAGGACATGAATAAATTAGATGTTATCGTTGAACCTGGAGTCGTTGAAGTAACCATCCCGGTGAAGAGCTCAAGTAAAAAGGTTCCGATTGATATTGTACGTAAAGGGACTCCTCCAAGTGGGGTAACGATCGATTCTATCACTTTGGAAACGAAGGAAGCTGAAATCATCGCTGATCCAGCTCTTCTTGAGAAGTTCGATCAAGTAAGGGTTGAGGTAGATGTCAGCAAGATTGATGAGGACACGGAACTCACCCTCCCAGTCATTATTGGTGAAGGAATTGTCCAGGTTTCTCCTGAAACAGTTAAAGTGGCCGTTAAAGTCACTAAGGCTTCCGAGAGAAGTATATCCAATGTTCCCATTGAAATTGATGGGAAAGATGATGGCTATGAAGTCGATTTTCTGGATCCTGCAAACGGTCAGGCTAACCTGACTATTTCAGGGCCGAGTGATATTGTTTCCGCCCTTTCATCCGATGATTTTAGAATTCTGATTGATGTGTCGGAACTGGATGAGGGAAATCATGAAGTCGACTTGATAGTGACAGCACCCCAAAATATAACTTGGAAATTGGCTAAAGAAAAAGCCAGTATATCTGTTGCGAAAAAAGATGCGTAATTGACTGCAATTTTCATACAAGGAGAGATTTTAAGAATGGGTAAATATTTCGGTACAGACGGAGTACGCGGTGTTGCGAACAGCGAATTAACGCCAGAATTGGCTTTCAAGCTAGGCCGCTTTGGAGGCTATGTCCTGACAAAGGAGCATGATCGCCCTAAGGTATTGATCGGAAGAGACACTCGTATTTCGGGACATATGCTTGAAGGAGCACTGGTTGCCGGCCTATTATCAATCGGAGCGGAAGTCATGAGGCTCGGCGTCATCTCTACTCCAGGGGTAGCTTATTTGACAAAGGCACTTGGGGCACAGGCTGGCGTCATGATTTCTGCCTCTCATAACCCAGTTGCAGATAACGGGATAAAATTCTTTGGACCGGACGGATACAAGCTATCTGATGACCAAGAGAATGAAATCGAACAATTGATGGATATGGAAACAGATGAGCTGCCTCGTCCAGTAGGTGCTAACCTTGGACAGGTGAATGATTATTTTGAAGGCGGTCAAAAGTATCTGCAATACCTTAAACAATCAGTTGATGAAGAATTCACTGGGCTGCACATCGCTCTTGATTGTGCACATGGAGCAACGTCATCTTTGGCTACGCATTTGTTTGCTGACCTTGATGCTGATACTTCCACAATGGGTGCATCGCCTAACGGCCTGAATATCAATGATGGCGTAGGCTCGACACATCCTGAGGCACTTGCTGAATTCGTCAAGGAAAAGGGAGCGGATTTAGGTCTTGCTTTTGACGGGGATGGCGACCGCCTGATTGCGATTGATGAAAAAGGAAACATCGTTGATGGCGACCAGATCATGTATATCTGTGGGAAATTCATGAAGGAACGCGGCCAGTTAAAACAGGGTACAGTCGTTTCTACTGTGATGAGTAACCTTGGTTTTTACAAAGGCCTCGAGGAAAACGGTGTGCAGAGCGTCCAAACGGCTGTGGGCGACCGTTATGTAGTAGAAGAAATGAAAAAGAATGGCTATAATCTCGGCGGCGAGCAGTCAGGTCATATCATTTTCCTGGACTACAATACAACAGGTGATGGCCTGCTGACAGGTCTGCAGCTTGCCAACATCATGAAAGCAACTAAAAAGCCGCTTTCTGAACTGGCAGCGGAAATGAAGAAATATCCGCAGGTTCTTGTGAACATCCGTGTGACGGATAAGCATCACGTAACAGATAACGAGAAGGTAAAAGCAGTAATTGAAGAGGTTGAAGCGGAAATGAACGGCAATGGCCGTATCCTTGTCCGTCCTTCCGGAACAGAGCCATTGGTACGAGTCATGGCAGAAGCAGCAACAGCAGAGCTTTGCCAGGAATATGTAAACCGTATCGCAGCGGTTGTTCAAGAGGAAATGGGCTTAAAAGAATAGAATTCAGTCATATGCATAAGGGCTCCAAAGCACAAAGAAGAGCCCTTATGCATATTTATTTAAGAAGGGAGTTTTTAGCTGTCCTATAAAGGGTATTTGTACGGGAAGGCTGTTTTCCTTTGAATTTCTATTGACGGATGGGTAAGTATCATGTATGATAATCCTGTTTTTGTAAAAGGCTGCTTTTTGCCTTGAAAACAACTTATCGACTTGAAAACAACTTATCGAAAGGTGGGCAGAGGTAGATCAATGGAAAACTAAAGCGCCAGGACTAATCCTTGGACGGAAATGTGGATTAGTTGACGAGGTGGAGGTTTATCGAAGTTTCGGCGGATGCCTCCCGGCTGAAAGCACAGCCGACAATTTCATCTTCAAAACATTAGGGCAACTTAATGCACAAAAAGATGGGGATGCTAAAATTAAAGAGGATTGGATTTACGAAGTCTAACCTCAAACCAATTATATGAGATAAGGGGGCAAGCTGCCCCTATATAAGAGGCTTCTTGCCCCCTGTCGTACAGGAGGAAAAGAAGTTATGTGTGGAATCGTTGGATATATCGGAAATTATGACTCGAAAGAGATTTTATTAAAAGGCCTTGAAAAGCTTGAATATAGAGGGTATGACTCTGCGGGAATCGCAGTCATGAACGAAAAGGGAGTTCACGTTTTTAAGGAAAAGGGACGCATTGCGGATCTTCGCAACGCAGTGGACAACGGTGTAATGGCGAACGCTGGTATTGGCCATACTCGTTGGGCGACTCACGGTCCTCCAAGCAAGGTGAACGCTCACCCTCACCAAAGCTCAACAAGCAGACTGACTCTTGTCCACAATGGCGTCATCGAGAACTATGATCTATTGAAGCGCGAGTATTTGCAGAATGTCGAATTGAAGAGTGAAACAGACACTGAAATTATCGTTCAGTTAATTGAACTGTTCGTAAAAGAAGGTCTGAGCTTAGAAGAAGCGTTCCGTAAGACGCTGACACTTTTACACGGTTCATATGCACTTGCCCTTATAGATGAGCAAAACGAAGACACGATTTTTGTGGCGAAAAACAAGAGCCCGCTTCTAGTCGGCCTTGGCGATGGCTTCAACGTTGTTGCCAGTGACGCAATGGCAATGATCCAGGTAACAAACCAATATGTTGAACTGATGGACAAGGAAATGGTAATTGTCACGAAAGATGAAGTGACAATCAAGAACCTTGATGGAGAAGTGATTTCTCGCGCTCCTTACACAGCAGAGCTTGATGCAAGCGACATTGAAAAGGGAACATACCCTCACTATATGCTCAAGGAAATCGACGAGCAGCCGCTTGTGATGCGTAAAATCATCCAGAACTATCAGGATGGCGAAGGCGCACTTGAAATCGACTCTGACATCGTTAAGGCTATGAAGGATGCAGACCGCATCTACATCATCGCTGCGGGTACTTCATACCATGCTGGTCTTGTCGGCAAGCAGTTCATCGAAAAATTGGCTAAGATTCCTGTTGAAGTCCACATCTCAAGTGAGTTCGGCTACAATATGCCGCTTCTATCAGAAAAGCCATTGTTCATCTTCATCTCACAAAGCGGAGAAACTGCGGATAGCCGCCAGGTTCTTGTGCAAGTGAAGGAGATGGGCTACAAAGCATTGACGATTACGAACGTTCCTGGTTCAACGCTTTCCCGTGAAGCAGACTACACTCTTCTACTTCACGCTGGTCCTGAAATTGCGGTTGCTTCAACAAAAGCGTACACAGCACAGCTTGCTGTACTGGCAATTTTAGCAGAAGTAACTGCTCGCGGAATTGGCCATGTAGTTGATTTTGATCTTGTACAGGAATTAGGAATCGTAGCGACAGCAATGGAAGCTCTTTGCGACGACAAAGAAGAGTTCGAAAGCATCGCACGCGAATACCTGACTATCACAAGAAACGCATTCTTCATCGGACGCGGAATCGACTTCTACGTAGGACTAGAAGGTGCGTTGAAGCTGAAGGAAATCTCGTACATCCAGGCTGAAGGCTTTGCAGGCGGCGAGCTGAAGCACGGAACCATCGCCTTGATTGAAGAAGGCACTCCAGTCATCGCTCTTGCTACACAAGAATTCGTCAACCTGAGCATCCGTGGAAACGTCAAAGAAGTCGTTGCCCGCGGAGCAAACCCGTGCATCATCTCCATGAACGGACTGGAAACAGACGAAGATCGCTTCGTCATCCCAGAAGTGCACAGCCTATTAACACCTCTTATCTCAGTAATCCCGCTGCAGTTGATCTCATACTACGCAGCGCTGCACCGCGACTGTGACGTCGATAAGCCACGTAACCTGGCTAAATCAGTTACGGTTGAATAATTTGGTATTTTGATTGGAACCCAGTCAGCATTGATTTGCTGGCTGGGTTTTTGTTTATGTGTAATTCCAAGATGAGTAAATTGTTCTATAAGCCCAAAACGAAGTGGAAGTTCCCAAAAGGTCACATAGAAAAATTCTATAAGCCCGAAACGAGTTAAGAGTCTCCAAAAGGTCACATAGAAAAATTCTATAAGCCCGAAACGAGTTAAGAGTCTCCAAAAGGTCACATAGAAAAATTCTATAAGCCCAAAACGAGTTAAGAGTCTCCAAAAGGTCACATAGAAAATTCTATAAGCCCAAAACGAGTTGAGAGTCTCCAAAAGGTCACATAGAAAAATTCTAAAAGCCCAAAACGGGGCAGGAGTCCTCAAAAGGTTACATAGAAAAATTCTATAAGCCCGAAACAAGTTAAGAGTATCAAAAAGGTCACATAGAAAAATTCTATAGGCCCAAAACGAGTTGAGAGTCTCCGAAAGGTCATATAGAAAAATTTAATAAGTCCGAATTAGGGAGAGAACCTCAAATGGACACATATAAAGCGATACTAATAAAAATTACTTACTACTAACTTCAAAATACTGATGTCTTTTTGTGCTGACCACATTAAAGTTATCAGATAAAATATTCCTTATAACCTTTCTTGATAGTGCACCATTGCTCCATTCATAAATTAAAGTAGTAGTGATCTTTTTATCAGGAAATAGCAACCTTACTTCTTCAATATTCCGCAGTACTGCGGTATCAATTTTTTCATGACTGCCGCAATGACTGCACACAAATTCCCTTTTCACGACTTGATCCACAAACGAATGACACTCCCCACAAACTATCCCTTTCTTCAACTGTTCATACTCATACTTCGGCAATCGTTTATAGGGGTTATCCACTGTATGCAACTCAAGTAGCTTGTCGGCAATCTTCTGATGGATGTTATTCAGTTTGGATTGTCTTTTATTCAATTTTTTCATGAAGCGGTTCAGTTGGCTGGGTAAGATGTTAGGTGCATTCTTGGGGGCCTGGTACAGGGTGAACTCGGGGTTGATGAATATGACATAGGATTCAATCTCAAGGTGAAAGCCGAGGCTGGCAAGCAGTTGGCGAAACAGAGAGGTATTGCGTTTTAGTTGGAGCAGGGGATCTTTGATTTCTTCGCCATAGATTATTTTAAGACGTTCGTCTTCGTAGTAGTATTCACCTTCGAAATCTTTAACTTCGAATAGTAGAAGTTTATTCTGGGTAATGACACTGGAATCAATCTGGAACGTGGTGTTGCTTGCCTCGAGGAGAAGGTCGTTCAGCGTTAGGTTTTGGATCTCAAGGCTTTTCATCCATCGATCATACTTGACTTCACCCTCATAGCCTTTTTTCAGCCTATAATGTCTCTGTTTTTCTTTTTCCGTAAAATTCATTCGTGGTTCCAGGAGGTTCATAATTTTTAATTCGTCTGGTTCGTACCGGGTTTTTAGTATCATAGTCCACATCCTTTCAGGTTATATTCTGATGTAAAAAATGCCAAATATCCAGTGAACATTTTAAGGCGAAAAAGCCTGCCGATCTCGACCGGCAGGCTAATTTCGTATGGTCACTGCATAAAACTTATTCGTCCGCTTCTTCGCTCTGCCTGCTTTTCTGTTCAGGCAGGGTATCCCAGAAGCTTGTGTCCATAGTTTCAATTGAGTCATTTGCAATGGCTCTGACGGTGGCATCCAATGTGGTGATGGTCTGCTTGATCAGGTAGCCATTGCTTTTTTGACCAAGTGCATAAGATTCGATATAGTGGTCGGACATGCCGCGCATTTCGAATAGTAGAGTCGAGATGTCATAGCGAACAGCCGCTCCGTTACGGCCAATGTTTTCGCCTGTACCGCCGGCGTACCTCCCAATGTGGCCCCAGCCGGTATCTTCGAGTGCATTATAAACGACTGCACCAAGCTTCTTGGAACCTTCAAGCACCTCTGGCTTCACCTTTTCGTTGGTAGGATAAAGGATCGACCCAGAAACAAGTTCACCTTCTGTTTCACTGAGTGTGCCCTGGTGATGAAGGTCGATCATGTAATCGATATCATATTTCTCAAAAACATTTTCATGAAGCGCGCGTGCTTCTGGTTCCATATCGCTTGTTTCTTTTGCGTGTTCACGATTCAGGTCAACATAGTTTGCGTTATAGCGGGTAAGGTGGCGGTCGCCATCTGCATGGTAATCCTCAAGTGAGAAGTCGACATCGCCCATCGCTCCGTCCGCGTTCAGCATCGGAATCACAAGGATGTTCACATTGTCGAGGACTCCGCTTGTTTTACCAGTACCTAAGTGTTTGATGAATTCAAGCGCACCTTCCGTGGTCAGCTGCTCGTTGCCATGCTGCTGAGTAAGGAACAAGATTGTTGGGTTTTTCGGGTTGGAAATATATTTTGCCATGTGGATATCGCGGCCTTTGACAGTCTGGCCAATCACTTCTAGCTCCATGGCCTCTTGTTTGGCATCTTGAGTCTTTAAGTAATCTACTAAGCTGTCATATGTATGCAGAATCGATGTTTGTACGGATCCATTTCCGGCACTCGGGCCATTTCCAACCGCGCCAGCAGGCAACGCCACCGCCGTCACCGCACCAAGAGCCATCATGCTTGATAAAGAAACAGATAGAACCTTCTTTTTCAAAGTCATTGTCATTCCTCCTATTAAACTAGATTCAACTCTATTTTACGGAATATTATAAAAACAATTAATAGAGTAAGATGCCTATTTTATAGACAAATTTCGGGACGCTAAATAAGTAGTTTGGATAGAGTTTAATCTTTAAAAAATTGGGTTTTGTAGGAAAAAGGTAATGAATGATCAAGAAGGGGAATAGAAAAGAGCGTGCTATACGAAGCACGCTCTGGTAGGAGATGACAGTTTGAGGCTGAGCGGAAAAAATAAAAAAGCCAGGAAGCCCAGCTTCTAGATCTTTGTAAGTTCTTCCTCAAAATAAAAGGTACTCGGATACTCTTTTACAGTGTATGAATATCTTTTCATGTTCTTCACGTATTGGGATTTCATAATGGTCACTGTTTCACCGGTTTCTTTGATATTGACACTTTGACCTATTTTGTAAAGGTTGCTTGCGCTTTTCAATTACCCACGCCCTTTCATGTTCTCTCCATTATACCACAGTTTCTGGCTAACTATTGTTATTCCATTATGGTCTTTAGGAACTTTATTTATAAAACCTATTTTTGGTAAATTCCTTAAAGCTTGCACTATCCTATCAATTCTGTTATTCTTAGGAAGAATTATTTTTGTTCGGTATGCAAGGAAAGAACATGCACTGCTTGATTCGCCTGGATATCACTGAGACAAGAATAGTAACAAATTGTGTGGATATCACACTAGGAGGCAACAAAAATGGAAAACGGTAAAGTAAAATGGTTTAACGCAGAAAAAGGTTTCGGATTCATCGAACGTGAAGGTGGAGAAGACGTATTCGTACACTTCTCAGCTATCCAAGGCGAAGGCTTCAAGACTCTTGAAGAAGGCCAAGAAGTTTCTTTCGACGTTGAGCAAGGCGCTCGTGGACCACAAGCAGCTAACGTTACAAAACTATAATAACGATTTAGCCCATACAAACAAGCTCTGAGTGATCAGAGCTTGTTTTTTTATATCTGTAAAAATAAACATAAAAAAACCCCGCTCATTAGAGTGGGGTTTAATGCGGTAAAGCAATGGTTGTTTTTATTATAGCATATGTTTTACAGCTACTGTAAAAAAGTTTTTAAAGTTTGTTTTTTGCACGTCCAAGTGTGACAGGTTCCATTCCCAGCCTCAGCCCGCGCAATGGCCCAGAAAATGCGACATGAACATGGATTAACTGACAAAATCATTTAGTTTTTCTCGAAAAATCTGAATTTTCCATTGAAGAATCCCTTCGAGGAGTAGATAATAACCATATAGGTATAAATTCATAAAATGGAGATTTCCGGGGGATACAATGATAGAGTTTGTAAAAGATCTGATTCTGCATTTTTCAATTATATTATCACTCGGTTTCATGTATAACTTTCTCTGGATGCAAAAGCGTTCGGTGTATAAGAAGCAAGTCTTTAAGATGGCGATTTTGGCCGCCTTGTTGATGACCATGGCGCTGCCTGTAAGATTTCATGGCGGCATGGAATTCGATTTGAAGCTGATTCCTGTCTTCATTGCCTTCTTTTATTTAAGCAGGACTGATAGCTTTTTGCTTGTAGCGGTCCTATTGTTATTGCAGGGATTTGTTGAATTTGACAAAATGGCCGTCACGTCCGTCAATTATCTCATTATATTAATCTTGTTTTTTTCGATTGAAAAGGTATATAAACAGACAACTGTTAACAGAAAAATCGCCCTCGGCCTTTTTGTTTATGGGCTGATCACAGTAACCCGGCTTGCGGCTATGATCAACGCTGGTGATGCGGGGGACTATCTGTACTTGCTTGTATTTTCACTGGTCTCTTTTATTGCGCTGTCTGTCACCATTTATATTATTGAAATGACCAACCTACAACGGAAAATGATGCATGAACTTCACAAGGCTGAGAAGTTTTCAGCAATCAGTCAGCTTGCAGCATCGGTTGCCCATGAAATCCGCAATCCCATGACCACGATCAGAGGCTTCATGCAGGTCCTTCAGGGAGAAAGGAATCTGAATGACAACCAGAATCTCTTCATCTCGATTTCTCTTCAGGAACTGGATCGAACCCAGACAATCATTGATAATTTCCTATCATTAGCCAAACCGAATACTGGCAGCATGGCAAAAATAAATCTAAGCGAACTCTTAAAAGAAACGATTGATTTCATGAGGTCCTATTCGCATCTCGCCAATACAGAATTGGTGGAAGCCATTGACAAGGATCTTTGCATCAAAGGCGATGCCCATGAAATCAGGCAGGTTTTCATCAATATCCTGAAAAATGGCATTGAAGCCATGCCCACAGGCGGAAGTATCTACATCATCGCCAAGGTGGACAGGGACAATGTAAGAATCCAGTTCCGGGATGAGGGTGTCGGTATGAATAAAGAACAGCTCGACAGACTCGGGCACCCTTATTATTCCACTAAGGAAAAAGGGACAGGCCTCGGCATGATGATTTCCTTTGATATCGTCCAGAGAATGAGAGGAAGAATCAATGTCGAAAGCGAAGAAGGGAAAGGCACCACCTTTACGATCCTGCTGCCATGCGAGTAACAGCGTACATTGAAAAAATGGGAGAAGGCGATGAGCCTTCTTCTTTTATAATATGCTTGTCGGAGTTAAGCAGTTGCCTTAGCTTTTCTTGTTGGAAGTTTTTTTTAGTGCATCGAAATACATTATTAAGCTATAATAATTTTTAAAAGATTTCCATAATTGTTTTTCGGGAAAGGGGTAGGACGGCGTGGCTGATTTTAAGACGTATTTTTTGATGAAGGCGGATGAGGTCATTTCATATGTAAAGGAAAAGACCGATTTTTTTGATAGAGATGCTGATTTGAGCTGTACGGAAATTGGGGATGGCAACTTGAATTATGTTTTCCGTGTCATTGATGGAAAGTCTGGCAAATCGCTGATTGTGAAACAGGCGGGTGATACGGCGAGAATTTCCGATGATTTTAAGCTTTCTACTAATAGAATCAGGATTGAGTCCAATGTTCTGAAGCTTGAGGGTGAGCTGGCACTGGGTTTGGTCCCTGATGTATACCTGTTTGATGAAGTAATGAACTGCTGTGTGATGGAGGACTTGTCTGATCATACGATTCTGCGAACTGCCCTTAATGAAGGGCACATTTTTCCGAAGCTTGCGGATGACCTGACGACTTTCATGGTCAATACGCTCCTGTTGACTTCTGATGTGGTCATGGAGCATAAAGCGAAGAAGGCTTTGGTCCAGGATTACATCAACCCTGAATTGTGCGAAATTTCAGAGGACCTCGTATACTCTGAACCTTTTACAGACCATAACAATCGGAATGATCTGTTCCCTGCCAATAAGGAATGGATAGAAGAGAATATATACAGCGATGACAAATTGCGTTTTGAAGCTGCGAAGCTGAAATTCGCATTCATGACCAATGCCCAGGCGCTTGTGCATGGTGATCTGCATTCAGGATCTGTTTTTGTAAAAGAAGATTCTACAAAAGTGATCGACCCAGAATTCGCGTTTTACGGGCCAATGGGCTATGACGTTGGAAACGTAGTTGCTAACCTGATCTTTGCGTGGTCGAGGGCTCATGTAACAAATGCTGATGAAAAATATGTTTCTTGGCTTGAGGAAACGGTTAAAGATACGGTGGACCTTTTTGCGGAAAAATTCCTGGCAAGCTGGCAGGAAAATGTTACTGAAATCATGGCGAAGGAGCAGGGCTTCGACCGCTGGTACCTGGATTCTGTCCTTCAGGATACGGCTTCGGTAGCCGGCATGGAGATGATCCGACGTATTGCCGGCCTGGCGAAGGTTAAGGATTTGACGACGATTGCTGACGAAAAGCAGCGTGTTACGGCGGAGAGAATCTGCCTGTCAGCCGCAAAGCAGTTCATCTTGAATTCTGCTGACTACAAAACGGGAGAGCAGTTTTTACAAGGATTAAAGAATGCAGCTTCACGCCATAATATGCGATAATAGGACGTTCCCTATCTGATTTTTAGAGAAAGAGAGGCGCATCACATGTTGCTTCTGGAAGAACGGATGAAAGTCGTAGAATACGGCAAGAAAATCATATCAAGCGGCCTGACGAAAGGGACAGGTGGAAACATCAGCCTTTTCAATCGGGAAAAGCAGCTGGTTGCCATCAGTCCAAGCGGGATTGACTATTTCGATACGAAACCTGAAGACGTGGTAATCATTAACTTGGATGGCGAAATCATCGATGGCAGCAAAAAGCCGTCAAGCGAGCTGGATATGCATTTGATTTTTTACCAGCGCCGCGATGATTTGAATGCGCTTGTCCACACCCACTCACCATATGCAAAAACGATTGCTACCCTTGGATGGGACATTCCGCCGATCACGTATTTGGTGGCGTTCGCCGGTCCGAATGTAAGGTGTGCTCCTTATGCAACATTTGGAACGAAGGAGCTGGCTGAAAAGGCTTTTGAAAGCATGGTGGAAAGAAGAGCCGTGCTGTTGGCCAATCACGGTATGATTGCCGGTGCCCATAATATCGAAACAGCTTTTACGGTGGCTGAGGAGATTGAGTTCAGCGCACAGATTTATTACCAGGCGAAAGCGATTGGTGAGCCTACAGAGCTTTCTGATGAAGAAATGGCGCGCCTGTCAAAGAAATTCGAGACATACGGACAGAGAGGACCCTCTTTTTAGAGGGTTTTTTCTATGATAGCAGGCTCCGCAATGAAAATAGAGGGGCACAAAATCACTAGATTATGCTATGATTATTGAAAAGAAAAAAATGGGCTTAATGGATAGTTTTACTAGAGGGGGACAGGCTGGCTATGAGAGCAAGGACTAGGAAGAGTGAACCTTTTTCATTCGACAAACTGAAGGAATTTTTCACTACTGTGCTGCTGCATCTTAGTTTTTATGCCTTCATTGTGTTTCTTGTCGTTTTCTTCATTGATAATTTCAGCTAATACATAAAAAACACAGCTGCCGTGATGGGCAGCTGTGTTTTGTTTTATTACGGATTCAACGGATTGTCGTCGTTATTCGGATCCATAGGGTTATTGTTTCTGTTCTGGTTCGGATTGTTCAGGTTTGTGCCAGAGTTTGGATGGTTCGGGTTATTCAAGTTCGGTGGTGTGCCAGGACTCTGGTTCAGATTGTTTAAGTTCGGCGGTGTAGCAGGGTTCGGGTTGACCGGATTGTTCTTTTTCATTTTCTGCTGCTGAACCGCTTCCTGATCAATGCTGGTTTTTTCGATTTTCTCGTCAAATTTGGTCAGGTATTTCGAAGCGAAGTTTTTACCGCCAAGACCAAATGCCAATCCGAATGCTAGCGCCAATCCTCCAAGTGTCAGGATGAAGGCTGCGTTCACGATGGCAGGTGCGACTCCAAGCTGGTCAAGTGCCATGAAAACAGCGATGGTGATGATCGCATATTTTGCGACAGTTGCCAGCACGTTTGAAGAGTCTCCCTGCAGGATACTGCTGAGTACTTTCTTCGCTTGGCCGCCGAGCCATAGGCCGACACCAAGGATGACAATCGCGGCAATGACATGTGGAAGATACGCGATTACGCCACGTGCAAGGTCGACGAAGAAATCAAGCTTTACGACATTCAATGCTTCAGCTACAAACAATAGGACAACAATGACCTGGACGATATAGCCGACAATTTCGGATAAGCTTAATGAGTTAGGACGATTTGCCGCGTTGCCTAAACCCATGCCTTTAAAATAAGAGTCGAAACCGATTCTTCTTAACAAATCAGCTGTGAATTTCTTCAGCCATTTGCCCAGCCATAATCCAATCATGACAAGGATGATGGCAACGACGATATTCGGGATCATCGTCAGGATGTCATTCAGCATCGCAATGGCCGGCTCAGAAATTCCTTCGACATCAAGGCGTTCAAGCGCAGCGATGACTGTTGGAATCAAAATCAATACGAAAGCAATCGTACCGATCACACGTGAAAGACTCGTGCCTTCGAATAAACGGGACAGTCCAAAACGCTGGACTAGTTTTTCTGTGCCAATGCTTTGCAAGAAGTTCGTCAGGATATCACGGACAATTTTAGCGACAAAGTAGCCGACTAAAAGAATCAGTGCAGCCCCGAATAATTTAGGGATGAAGGAAAGCATTCCTGCAATCATGTTTTCGAATGGCTCAGAAACGCCACGCAGGTTCAGTGCGGACAATACTGCTGGCAAAGCCATCAGCAATACAAGATAGAATACTATATTCGCAACTGTGTCTACCGCGTTTGTTGTCTGCTGGTTGTCCTCGGTAAGCTTGTACTTACTTAGTTTTTCATGGACACCAAGCGTCTTGCCGCCTTTTTGGATCAGGAACTTCAGCCCTGAAGCAATCAGCCAGGCAAATAACAGGATCAATCCTGCTTTCAGAATGTTAGGAATCGCTGCCGCAATCGTTGAGAACATTCCGACCAGCGGCTCCGTCAACACATATAAATCTAAGATATTCAGGAACATGATGAAGACAAATACTAGAATTAAAATATAGACAATCTTACTGATGATTTTCTCGGCTGAGTACTTCTTATTATTTACATTTGAAAAAAGCTTGTTATCAAGGCTTGTTTTCTGCAGCCCCTTGTAAACTGCTTTTTCAATCAATTTTGCAACAAGCCATCCCACAAGCAGGACTGCAAGTGCAATCAGCACATTTGGCAGTTTGCCAAGAATGCTGTCCCAGCCATTATAAAAATTATTGTTCAAACTTCTCACTCCTTATTTTCATTGGACCTACAAGGTGCACTGCGAAATGCTAGGATAAGACCAAGAAAAGTTGCAGCTATAACTTGTAAAAAGGTCCTAGTTAGCTAGCAAGCATACTTTAATCTACCCATTTGTTGCTGTCATAAACAAAGGGGTGTGTTGATTCTATAGATTCTAGCAATACTATTGTTGAGCGATTGATGAAGAGAGGCTTTAGGTAGGGTATGGGTGTGAAGTGCTAGAATGAGGGTTATCTTAGAGGGCAGCCGGGTTAGTGCAGTTTGTCAGTATGCGGCACGGGAACAAAAAAAACGGGCGCTGGGCCCGTTTCTTTTATACTATGCTTTCTTTGATCTCTTCAAATACATATAAACCAAATAACCGGCAATAACGACGACACCAAGGACGATTGTCAGCAAGGCGAAGTTTTCCTCGATGAATGGCATCGCCTTATCACCCAATGCGACGATGATGGCTGCTTCCAGGAAGAAGCGCAGGCCGCGGCCGATGATCGACCAGATAATAAGTGTAGGAATCCTTACGTTGGAGATTCCGGAAAAAATCGTGAAGACTTTGTATGGGATAGGTGTAAAGCCGGCAATCAGGATGGCCATTGCACCGTATTTTTCAAAATAGCGTTCGACAAGGACAATTTTCTCTTCTTTTATAAAATATCGCAGGATTGGACGGCCGACTTTTTTACCGATATACCAGCCGAGCAGGGCACCGAGTACAGAACCTGCTGTTGTGATGAAGGCATACCAGAGTGCTTTGTCGGGATTGGCAATACCCATTGGGATCATCAAAACATCGGGTGGAATCGGGAAAAAGGAAGATTCCAGGAAAGACACGAAGAATAATCCCCATGAACCAAATTCAAGCAGCCATTCTTCAATCGCGTGGATCCATTCAGACATGAAACAGTATCTCCTTTGAGTTTTTTATAGTAGCGGCCATTTGAGCCTAATTAGAAGTATACCATTATTAATTCTGCTAGAGCCAACTATTAATGGTATCCTAAGAAAGAATTAGTCTGTAAAAGGGATGTTGTATATGGAATATATACTGTATTTACTGCTGGGGGGCTTAATCAGTGTCCTTTCTGGATTTTTTGGGTTGGGAGGCGGCTTTATCCTGACGCCGATTTTACTGTTGTTAGGCTTTTCTCCGCTTGAGGCAATTACGACCAGTTTATTTTTCACGGTGGGCACATCGATTTCTGGGATTACCGCGCATATTCGTATGAAAAATATCCTCTGGAAAGAGGGACTGATCATGGGACTGAGCGGAATTGCTGCGACACAGCTGGCCCGCCCCCTGGTATATGCCATGGAAGCCCGGGGCTGGGATGATGTTGTCATTCCGTTTCTCTATATTGTGCTGCTTGCTTATTTTGCGATCAAAATGATTCGTCAGGGCAGGAAAAAAGATGAGGATCTGTCTGCACCTGCCGATTTTTCGCTGCCAAAGCTGATGGGTGTTGGCTTTCTCGGCGGCTTTGTCTCGGCCACGCTCGGAGTGGGCGGCGGGTTCATCATCGTTCCGTTGATCATTACATCGCTCGGCTTCAATCCGAAAAAGGCAGTCGGAACGAGTCTGTTTGCGGTGCTGCTCATTGTCTCAGTAGGGTTCATTTCCTACGCAGTCAATACGGATATCAATTACTTCATTGGTCTTATGCTGATAGCTGGGGCACTGGTCGGCTCCCAGTTCGGCGCAAGGATGACGTCCTATTTTGAAAACAAAGAAATGAACGCGATGCTTGGGATCCTTTATCTAGTCACGCTGGCAGGAGCAGTCCTGAAGCTATTTGACCTGAATAAAACAGGCCTGGTGATCATGGGGATGTTCATTATCTACTTTTTTACAATGTCTATCCGCAAAATAAAGGCGAAAAAGGCGAAGAAAAAAAGCTGACTCTCAGCCTTTTTTCTATTTATGCCTCCGATGTGACTGGGTGCATAATGAACGGAGGAAAATCCAGTCCGGTTCTCTTTCTTACAAAAAAAGCTCCATCTCTTTTAAAAGGATCGTGTTGATATGGGAGATCACTGTAATCAGGTGTATAGTGGAAGTGGATTGTAACTGTGTCCCCAAAGCATGCAATAATGTCTTTCATATTTACAGGTGCGGTGCTGATTACATCATACAGTTGGACCATCCGGTTTTCTTTCGTGAAAATAATAATAGCGCCTAATTCAGGATGGTAATACAGGTGGTCGGTAAATACATGAAGAATATGGTACATCGTAATCCCGTTGGCATTGGCAGTTGCAAAAGCATTGGAAACTGGAACTCTGGTATAGATGATTTTTTCAATCATCTCAAGATCTTCAGGAATCCTTAATTTCCTTAATTGCAGCGGATTTGTTCCGATTAAAGCCTTCGTTGAGTATTGATGTTCCTCAACTTGTTCAAATCCGAATTTCGGGTAAAAATCCAGCACGCTGTCATTGGCGAACAAGTACATAAAGTCATACTTTCCTTCGTATTCACCCAGAACATGATTCATCAGACCGGCTGACAGGCCTTTGTTCCGATACTGCGGATGGGTCATGACGGTGCCGATTTGCAGGGCTTTATGGCTTTTTCCATCGATCACCCAATCAAGCTCGTTGACCGATACATTGGCCACAATCTGGTCGCCGTCTGCATAGGAAAACGGGATGTACCTATCTCCCCAATACCCTAGCTCATGCCATCTCGTGAAATCAAGGCCGAAAATGTCGGCGGCAAGCTGGATAAAACTTTTTCTCAAAACTTCATTCTCACGGTAATGGCTTACTAGCTTCATATATCAAAACTCCTGTCTCTCGAGGCGAACATATAGGTTTTATGATGGAATCGGATGCCATAAATCAGCCCCATCGCGAGCATATTTCCCATAAGCGAGCTTCCGCCATAACTGATGAATGGCAGTGGGATGCCGGTAATCGGCAGCAGCTGGATCGTCATCCCGATATTCTGGAAAACATGGAAGGTGACCATGCTGATGACTCCCGCACTGATGTAGGTATTGAAAGGGTCGTTTGTATCCAGTGCCGTTTTTGTTAAATGGTAGATTAGCAGGAAGTATAGGCTTATGACAAAACTGCCGCCCACAAAGCCGAATTCCTCGCCAATGACGCTGAAAATGAAATCTGTATGGCTTTCCGGGATATAGACTTCACTCCCATTGATGCCCTTTCCGGTTAGCATGCCGGAGCCAATCGCACTGAGTGACTTTAATAAATGGTATCCATACTCCGGGTAGCTCTCAGGGTCAAGCCACGCATATATCCGCCCGAACTGATACGTTTTTACTCCAAGGTACTTCTTAAGAATCTCAGGTTTCCAGATCACGAGATATAGAATGCCAGCACCAAATGCAGCTCCGCCCCCATAAAGAGGCAGAATGATTTTCCAGGTGATCCCTGAAACAAGGATGATCCCGGTGAATATGGCCAGCACGACGAGAGAGGTTCCCAAGTCAGGCTGGAGCATGATCATTCCAAGTGGCAGGGCTGTAATGAAGCCAAGCTTGATGAAAAGAAGGAAGTCTGTTTGAAGAGTCTTTGTCGCATGTTTTTTATGATGAGCATAAATCGTGCTGCTAAGGGCAAGAATCAAGAAGACCTTCATGAACTCTGAGGGCTGAATTGAACCGAATGGCTCGATGAAGAACCAGCTTTTGGCCCCGTTCCGTTCTTCGGCGATACTGGCAGGTGCGAAAAACAGGAAGACGAGCAGGAACACTCCGAAACCATACAAATACCATGAAAGTTTGCGGTATTGTTCACTGTCGAACATCATCACAACTGTGATGATCCCGGATCCGACGACATACCAGAATATTTGTTTGTATAAAAAGTTTTGACCGACATACTGCCCCGTTTTCTGTGCGCTGTATATAGCAATGCAGCTAGTAAGAAAAAACAGCAATAAGAGGAGCGTCAATGTCCAATCAAATCTGTCGAATTTTTTAATCGATTTCTCCATTTGCTACACCCTGTCCCATTCCTTAGTCCGGTGAATTTTTTCGCTTTCAGTTAGCTTTCCTGCTCACTGCTCAGCAGTCTTACCATTTTATGCTAGCGTAAAAGGATGATTCTTACAATCCCTGCCAAGGTAACATATTCCTGTAACTATTAGACGATTTAATAGACGTGTTAGTTTCTGGTCCAGGTTGGATTCTTTTTGCGGAAAAAGTCGATAATAATTATGTTTTTGAAGTGTCAGGATAAGATATTTTCTGTCATTTTTGTTAGAATGGAAGAAGTGTTATTTGTACGGAGCCGCTGGTCATTTGCAGCTGAGAATTTTTCCAGGAGGTTTTGTCTTTGAAAAAGAACCATCCTTATAGCAGGGATTTACTATATGTCCATATGAACGAACGGGACCAGTATGTGCTCTCGCATGGGGTCGAATTCCATGAATTCGCAAGGTCATTGTCTGATTCACTCAACCATCTGCTGCTGTTGAAGCATCGCTATGAGGATGGTGAGTTCAACAGACATACTTTATTTGAGTATGTATCTGAAGACAGCGTCGAAAAATTAGTTGGAGCCAATGTCCATGCATACGGGGATTTTTGCTGGATCGATTTTGAGGAAGTGGAAGCATTGAATGTGCTGTCGGCCCAAGAGATTGCTGAGCTTCTTTATCTCGGGCATATCAAGCATCATTTGAAACTGCCTTTTTATAATCAGCTTAATAACCGTTTTGTGTTCCTCTCCACTGAAGATGGCTGGTTCAATAAAACCTATTACCGCAATCTCAATGATTTTTTCCGAATGCTTGGCCTTGTCCTGTCAGGCAAACTAGGGGAAATGAAGCCGGAAAAAACACTGCTCGGGATCCGGAAAAAGAAATCCTATCCTTCTGTCAGCAAGGAAATCCTGAAATCATTGACGCCAGCCCTAAAAGAAGGGGCCGTATTTTCGCTGAAAAACATCCAACAAAGCCGTAACAGAATTGAAATCCCAATCTGGATCATCGGTGATTTTGCCAACATGGATGATATGCATGATGAATATAAAGAAGCCAGCACCAGCAATCCGGATGGCAGGATTATCTTCGATAAAAAAGCTAAAGAGTGGAGCTTGCTTGCTCAATAAATCTGTTTTCGGAAAGAATGTTGTTAAAATCCTAAAACCGATTTTAACGTAACAAATACTCAGTTTGTAGGTCGTTATTAAGTGTTCAAGCTCTTTTCTCACAATAGGCTAAAATCTTTATGAAGAAAAATGGTCATTTAATCCTATTCTGTAGTCAATAGCAACAAAGTTTGAGAAAAGAGCTTCCAATAAGTCGAAAAAGAAATTTTTTTGGAGCAATTTTTGGAATCGTGTATAATGGGATTTAGCGGAAAATTACATATCAAATGAACAGGTGTCTTTTTATCACAAGACTTAATAGGGAAGTTGGTGAAAATCCAACGCGGTCCCGCCACTGTAAATGGGAGCAAGCTGTAAATGCCACTGTACAAATGTATGGGAAGGCGCAGCGAGCATTGACCATGAGCCAGGAGACCTGCCTGTCCATTGCACAAGCAAACCTACGAGGATAGGGAGGTGCCGGCTGGCTCTATGTATTTTATGATGATAAAAACATTTGCTTACTCGGACATCTCCCCTTCAGGTGGAGATGTTTTTTTATTTATTAAAGGCTTTGGTCAATATTTGCACGATTTTAACATTCTGTTGATTGGAGTGAAAGGTGAAGCGCCTGGGACGGAAATCAACAGCCTGATTTGGCAAAGCTCATCGAAAAATTGGAGGAGAAGCAAATGAAGAAGTTATTGATGTTGATGATGGCAGCAGCCATGATCTTGGCAGGCTGCGGCACGGAAGCACAGCCAGAAAAGAAGGAAAGCGAACAAACTGCGCAGGAGCAGAAGGCTGGATACCCGGTTACGGTAAAAGATGCGCTTGATGAAGAAGTTGTCATTGAGGAAAAGCCTGAAAAAATCATTTCCCTGATGCCGAGCAACACGGAAATCGTTTATGCACTTGAAAGCGGAGACGCGATTGTCGGTGTCACCGATTTCGACAATTATCCAGAAGAGGCAATGGCAAAGGAAAAAGTCGGCGGCATGGAGTTCAATATCGAGAAGATGATTTCCCTTAAGCCGGACCTCGTCCTTGCACCTGGTTCAACTGCGGATACCGCGAAAGAGGGGCTTCAGCAGTTGAAGGATGCGGGAATTGCTGTTGTCGTCGTGAATGATGCTCAGTCATTTGAAGAGGTATATCGATCAATCGAGATGATTGGCCAGGCCATCGGCGAGACAGATAAGGCAGATGAACTTATTGAGAATATGAAAAATAGTTTTGCGGAACTGAAGAAGAAAGCAGAAGCAATTAAACCTGAAGAGCAGAAAGCTGTATTTGTCGAGGTTTCACCAGCGCCGGAAATCTACACTGCTGGCAAGAGTACATTTATCAATGAAATGCTGGAGTTGATCGGCGCAAAGAATGCTGCTGGCGATCTGGATGGCTGGGCGAAGGTTGACCCGGAAGCCATCATTGAGCGTAATCCGGATGTCATTGTGACAACCTATGGTTATTATACAGAAAATGCAGATGAGCAGGTTCTTGCGCGGCAGGGCTGGAATAATGTAAAAGCGGTCAAGGACCAGCGTGTATATGATGTCCACTCCGACCTCGTTACCCGTTCAGGTCCAAGGCTCGCTGAAGGAGCAGAGGAGCTTGCGAAAACCATTTACCCAGACGTTTTTAAATAATAAAGGAATTGCCTATCTATTTGCGGCAGCATTCTTGATCATCTCGATGCTGCTGGGCATCTCCATCGGAACGGTTTCCATCCCTGTGCCCGCTATTATTGAGATTATTGGTGCTGAGATTTTCCGCTTACAGGGACAGGAAATCGATCCGATGTATGCAAGTATCGTCATGGAAATCAGGCTGCCGCGTGTATTGCTGGCAGGGCTTGTAGGAGCATCTCTGGCTATTGCCGGTGCTGCCTTCCAGGGCCTGCTGCGCAATCCGCTGGCAGATCCCTACACGCTTGGGATTTCATCAGGTGCTTCCATCGGTGCGGTTGTCACGCTGTTTTTTGGCATTTCACTGCCGCTGATTGGTGCCTTCACCTTGCCGGTGCTGACTATTTTATTCGCCTTTGCCACAGTCTTATTTGTGCTGTTTTTTGCCCGGAAAGTCGACAGGCTGCTCAGGGTGGAGACGATCATTCTAACCGGAATTATCTTAAGTTCATTTCTAGGTTCTTTCATTTCTTTGATGATTGCGCTCTCCGGCGAAGAGCTGAGGCAAATCATCGGCTGGCTTTTGGGCAGCGTGTCGATGCGCGGCTGGGATTATATTAAGATTATTTTTCCTTTCTTTATAATCGGATTGGTGATTTTGCTTGCCAACACAAGAGAACTGAATGCCATGTCGTTTGGCGAGGAGCGCGCACAGCATCTAGGTGTCAATGTTGAGCGCCGGAAGCTGCTGATTTTGCTTTCTGGTTCACTTTTAACAGGTTCAGCGGTTGCCGTATCCGGGACAATCGGCTTCGTCGGTCTCGTCATTCCTCATCTGACAAGGACAGTCTGGGGACCGGACCATCGTCATCTGCTGCCGCTATCCGTCCTGATGGGCAGCGGCTTCCTGATTCTCGCAGACCTGATATCCCGAACGATCATCGCTCCTTCGGAATTGCCGATCGGCGTGATCACGGCATTAATCGGTGCGCCGGTTTTTGCGTTTATTTTAATGAAAAATCGCAAGGAAAGAAGTGCTGGCTGATGATCACAGTGAAGAATCTAACAGGCGGATATGCAGGTGGCGAGGTGTTGAAGGGAATCTCCTTTCAGGTTGGCAAGGGTGAGTTGTTTGGAATTCTTGGCCCGAACGGAAGCGGGAAAACCACTCTGTTAAAAATGATCAGTGGCGCTTTGGAATCCAGGGAAGGTGACATTGAGCTGGACGGCCGGCCATTGACCCAGTATACACCGAAGCAGCTTGCCAGGATGATGGCAGTCCTGCCGCAGCATTCTGACCAGGCCTTCCCTTATAGTGTGAAAGAAACCGTATCGCTCGGGCGCTATGCACACCAGAAAGGCTGGTTCCACAGCTGGAGTGAGGAAGATGAACAGATTGTCGTGAAGGTGATGGACCAGACAGGAATTACCCATCTCCAGGAAAAATCAATCGTCGAACTATCTGGCGGCGAAAAACAGCGAGTCTACCTCGCTCAGGCACTGGCGCAGCAACCGAGGATTCTGCTGCTCGATGAACCAACGAATCATCTTGACCTAAGTTTTCAAAAAGAGCTGCTGGACCTGCTGAAAAAATGGGCAGCTGAAGAGGAGTTGACGGTCGTCTCCATTTTTCATGATTTGAACCTGGCATCACTGTATTGTGACAGGCTGCTGCTGATGGAAAACGGAGAGTTGCTGATTGTCGACTCTCCTGTTGAAGTGTTAAAAGAAGAGCGGATCAAAAGTGTCTATAAGACGGAGATCAAAAACCATCCGCATCCGGAAATCGCTAGGCCTCAATTGCTGCTCATGCCGGAAACCGACGGCGTTCATGACGCTGCGCCGCAAATAGACGACAGATTTCTTGATGTGGGGGCAGACCGTATTGACCTACAGTCACCAGTGAAGTTGAGGACAATGTCTTCGGGAATCACCGGTGCCGGGATTGGCTGGCATAGTTCGTTCGTTCACCGTGTTGTCCCGATGGAGTATGACTGCAGTGACCATAAAGCAGAAATGGCAGACTACTTACAGGAGAATGGATTCATCCCAAGCGAAACGGTGGGGATGATGACGGCTGTTCCGGTTGAAACAGCATCATACCGCTCCTTTGAAGCTGAAGGAATGTCGATTTTCATTATTGTTTCTGCGGGCAGCACACATCGGGACAGCCCCCGGAATATCAATACATGGCTGTTCATTAACGGCAAAATTTCTGAGGAAGCTTTTATCCAGAGTGCAATGACCGCGGCAGAAGCAAAAATAAGTGTCTTGCAGGAACTGGAAGGGAGCGGAGCTGGGGTTGCCGGCCAGCCAGCTGGCATTTCCACGGACAGCATCTGTATCGCTGCAACACAGCAAGGCGAAGAGATTTCCTATGCCGGCACTGCAACACCGCTCGGCAAGCTAATCAGCGAGGGGATTTACACCTGCACAAAGGAAGCAATCCTAAACTATAGAAACAGCAAAACTGCTTTCAAGTTTCAATGAAGGAAACCATCCACTTCATCACGAATCTTAATTATAAGAGGTGATGAGAATGGAAATGAAAATGGGCTATGTCATCCTATATGTTTCCGATCTGGAAAAAACAAAGCATTTTTACGGTGAGCTGCTAGGCCTTAAACTTAGAAATGAGTTTGGGACCTATATCGAGTATGAAACTGGCAGCACCGTGCTGTCGATGAACACAAGAGAAGGCGGCCGCGAAATCACGACGCTCCCCATACCGGATGGCGTAAGGAAAGAACAAACCTTTGAGCTAGGATTCGTGACAGAGGATGTCCCTGGCGCAGTAGAAAAATTGCGTGCAGCGGGAGTCCCGATCCTGCTCGAGCCAACCGAAAAACCATGGGGCCAGGTCGTCGCCTATGCAGCAGATCCTGATGGACATTATATTGAAATATGCACTCCGATTGGATGACGAAACCCCTGCAGCTATTGGCTGCAGGGGTTTTTCGTGATGTCTATATGACCAAAATGTGGTTGGTTGCTATAAAAAGGTCACAAAGAAAAGGTCTTTAAGCCCAAATTGGGGCAGGAAGCTGAAAAAGGTTATATAGAAAAGTTCTATATGCCCAAATTGGGGCAGAAAGCTGAAAAAGGTCACATAGAAACATCCTATAAGCCCGAAGTAGTTAGAATCTGCGAAAAGGTCACATAGCTAATATATATAAGCCAACCCTCAAAATCCTAATGAACTTCCTTCACTGGTTTTTTAGCAAGTAGTGATGCTGCGATGCCTAAAAGGGGCAGTGTGATCGAAATCAGCAATATTTCATCATACCCGCCAAAATAATCATAAGCGAGGCCAAATGGAAGGGGACCCAAAGCGGAACCAAGCACGGTGACCGTCATAGCCGATCCTTTTATGCTTCCGAGCGATTGTCTGCCGAAGAAGCTCGGCCAGACGTAGTTTAACGCTATTCTTTCAAATCCCCCGCTGATTCCCCATAAAATCCCGAATGCAATCGCGATTGCAGTTTGGTCGGCTGCCAGCAGGACGAGGATGAAAATGATTTCTCCTGCAAAAATTCCGGCGAGCACATATTGCACTTTTACACGGTCAAGCAGCGGTCCTGCAATCAGTGTGACCGGAAAACCAATCAAGGCCATCAAGCTTAATACTAGTGCAGCGATTCCCGGCGAAATCCCATTCGTTTTAAAAATAGAAATTAAATGAAAAGTAAGTCCTGTGTTAACAAGTGAAGGAATCCCGACGCAAAATAGCAACAGCCAGTATGCGTGCGTTTTAACTGCTTCCTGAACCGTCCAGTTCACCTCTACAAATGGCTTGATTGTTCTGGCAGGATCTGCAGGGTCATTTGTCCAGTCGGGTTTAATTCCATCCGGATGTTCACCAATATCCTCTGGTTTATTCCTGATCAAGAAGAAGGCCAGAGGCACAAACACTACCAGTAATAAGACACCCCATACCTTCCATGTAAAGCCCCAGCCCCAAGTGGCGACAAGCCATGCATTCAAGGGCGGAAGTGCAGCGGAGCTGGCAAAGCCGCCAATTGCCATCAGGCTCAACGCCTTTCCGCGTTTGGTTATGAACCACTGTGGTACAAGTGTGTTTGGAATCAAACTCATTGACCCCTGACCGAGCAAGCGAATCAGGAAGAAACCAATGAACAGCATCGCCGTGTTGACGACCATACTGTTCCAAAAGCTAGCAAAGGCCAATCCAATACCGACGATAACCGACATTTTTCTCTGTCCCCATTTATCCACGAACCTGCCGACAAAGAACATGCAGATTCCTGCGGCAAGCGTCGCAAGTGAATAGACGGCCGATACATGTGACCGACTCCAGCCGAAATCTTTTATGTAAGAATCAATAAAGACGGAAACCGAGTATGTTTGACCAGGTCCTGAAAAAAAGACGCCGAGCCCTGCGATGAAAACAATCACCCAGCCATAATAAAAATTAGTCTTAAATGGTGCAGATGTACTTGATGTATTCATGTGAAAACCTCCCAATCCATCATAACAAAATGCCCTCGTCAATAGCTTGCAGTAAGCTGAGAGATAGAGTCGAATTTACATTTTAAGGTTTTTAGCGTGTGTATATGAAAAATGAAGATATCAGTAGAAATTAAGAGATAAACATAATATACAGCGCTTACAACATTAGTTGCGTGTTTTTGTATATGTGTTATGATAAATCCTGTTTTTATCGGACCCGGCTTGCTTGAGAGTAGGAAGCCACAAAAAATATTAAGGGGTGTTTACTTGAATACTAATACAATTAAAGAACAATGGTTTGGCAACGTGAAAGGAGATATCCTTGCGGGGATCGTCGTTGCGCTTGCTTTGATTCCTGAAGCGATCGCCTTTTCAATTATTGCTGGTGTTGACCCGATGGTAGGACTTTACGCCTCATTCGCTATTGCTGTGACAATCGCGATTGTCGGCGGCCGTCCTGGTATGATTTCAGCCGCGACCGGTGCGATGGCACTGCTGATGGTGACGCTGGTTGCTGACCATGGTTTGCAATATTTAATGGCTGCTACGATTTTGACAGGTCTCCTGCAGATTCTGTTTGGTGTGCTTAAATTGGCAAGGTTCATGAAGTTCATTCCGCGTTCTGTCATGATTGGCTTCGTTAACGCACTTGCAATCCTGATTTTCATGGCACAGCTTGAGCAATTTGTTGACGCAACATGGGTGATGTATGCAATGGTAGCCGGTGCGCTGGCAATCATCTATCTTTTCCCGCGCATTACCAAGGCTGTTCCGTCACCACTTGTCGCAATCATCGTGATTACTGTTATTGCGCTTATGACAAAGAGTGATGTGAGGACTGTGGGCGATATGGGTACACTGACATCTACCCTGCCGTCATTCCTGATTCCTGATGTTCCATTCAACCTGGAAACGTTAAAGATCATCTTCCCTTATTCAATCGCTCTGGCAATTGTCGGCTTGCTGGAATCCTTGCTGACAGCATCAATCGTTGATGATATGACGGATACTTCTAGTGATAAAAATAAAGAGAGCCGTGGCCAGGGGATTGCGAACATTGTTGCCGGGTTATTCGGCGGCATGGCAGGCTGCGCAATGATCGGACAATCCGTTATAAATGTTAAATCAGGCGGCCGAGGCAGATTGTCCGCGCTTGTTGCTGGTACTTTCTTGATGTTCCTGATTATTGTTTTAGGAAATATTGTTGTGCAAATTCCAATGGCTGCCCTTGTTGGCGTCATGATCATGGTTTCGATTGGAACATTCGACTGGTCATCCATCAAAGGCATGGCAAAGACGCCTGTTACCGATTCAATCGTCATGGTCGTTACAACGGTCACAACAGTATTCACGCATGACCTTTCAAAAGGTGTATTTGCCGGAATCATCTTGAGTGCGATCTTCTTCGTAGCAAAGATTTCCAAGGTGAAGGTTACCTCAACATTTGATGTGGCAGCAGAACGCAGGACGTATTTTGTAACAGGACAAGTTTTCTTTGCCTCAGTTACAGACTTGATCGAATCATTCGATTTGAAAGAAGCTGCAAAAGAAGTCGTGATCGACTTGACTCATGCCCATGTCTGGGATGATTCAGCGGTTGCGGCCATCGATAAAATCGTCATCAAATTAAGGGAAAGTGGAACGTTAGTCCGCCTCCAAGGATTGAATGAACCGAGCTCCCACTTGATTGACAAATTAGCCGTTCACAAACAGGAAGGCGCAAAGCTTTCCGGACATTAAAAAATAATGACTTTTTCAGGAAGCACGTTGACGAATCAGCGTGCTTTCTTTATATATTAGGTAATGGAAATCAATGTAGGAGGAATGGGATGTTTAAAAGAATCTTGCTTGCATCAGATGGATCTGACCATTCAGTGCGCGCGGCAAAAAAAGCAGTGGAATTAGCAAAGCTTAGCGGCGATAGTGAAATAACTGTTGTGTATGTAGTCGATGGGCAGACTTCTAAGGAAGATGTCTTGCACAATCCGGATCGCACAATCGTTGAGGAGAAAAGAAAAATCAGGCTCCAGCCGGTAACCAACATGCTTGAAGAGGAACAACTGAATTACAGGTATGAAAAATTGCTCGGTGAACCGGGACCGGCCATTGTCGACTATGCCAACAAGAATTCATTCGATATCGTCGTCGTCGGCAGCCGCGGTTTGAACGGTCTGCAGGAAATGGTCCTTGGCAGCGTCAGCCACAAAGTCGCTAAACGAGTAAAAGCACCGGTATTAATCGTAAAATAATCAACGTTCAGGGAAAACCTGAGCGTTTTTTCTTTGTAGTTTTAATTTTAATAACGTAATAGGACGGATACCTGACTAAAAAAATTATGCTAATGGATTTATATAGCGAGATTTTAATTAATATAGCGGGTTTTTAATTAATATAGCGAAAATCCGATTAATATAGCGAAAATCTAAATTATATAGCGGGAATCTGATTTATATAGCGAATTGGAAATTACCCTCGATTTTTTCCAGCTAAAAGAAAATACCTCCAAGATGTCTTAACTACCTAAACGCACAATTGTATTTGTTGGGTGTCTATAAATGGTTTATAAAGAGATTTATTCACAGATTTATTAGTCAATTCATATGGTAAATCAGGCGCTGAAATTAGGTTATTTGCCTATAAGTGATTATTTGAATGGTAACTATTTCTCTGAATGCAAACTTTTAACTCCCTGGCAGGTTTCACACTGAAAAAACAGGAAATAGTATAGCTTGAGGGCTTTTTCGTGTGGATAGTTGCTTTTTTGAACAAGAACAGTTATTCACTTTCAAGTAGGAAATACGGTGATATTCATGAAATCCCAAAAGCAGGTAGAAAGCAACGAAGTTCACGAAAAAAGAGCTTTATTAAAAATTGATAACAATTCCGTAATTTAAAAATAAAGTGGTAAAATAGGAAGCGGAAAGTGGAGCCAGATTGAATTTATTGGAGGTCTATTTTTATGAAGACAAGAATCGGGCTGCTGTACGGCGGCAAATCGGCTGAACATAAAGTATCGATGCAAACAGCATTGGCTGTGACGAAAGCATTGGATTTTGAAAAATTCGAGATTTATCCTATATACATAACGGAGGAAGGAGAGTGGGTCAAGGGTCCGCAGCTTGGCGCTCCTGCAGAGAATGTCAAGGCGCTTGAGTTTAACGACCAATCAAATCTGCCGACTCCTTCCTTCACACCGGCTTTATTCCAGGCAGGCGGAGAAGAATCCAACCAGACTCTAGATGTCATCTTCCCATTGCTTCACGGACCGAACGGTGAAGATGGTACGGTTCAAGGCTTGCTGGAATTATTGAACCTGCCTTATGTCGGAAATGGCGTACTTGCCTCAGCTGCGGGCATGGATAAAATCGTCATGAAAAATGTATTCGCACAGGCGGGACTTCCTCAGGTGGACTATGTGGCCGCTCTTAGAAGCGAATGGGAAAGAGACAGCGAAAAGGTATACGGCCTTGTTGAAGAAAGACTTGGCTATCCTTGCTTTGTAAAGCCTGCTAATCTTGGATCCAGCGTGGGGATCAGCAAAGCATCCAATAAGCAGGAGCTTGAGGGAGCCTTCAAAGAGGCCTTCCAATTCGACCGTAAAATCATTATCGAGCAGGGTGTTGTCGCCCGTGAAATCGAAATTGGCGTACTTGGAAACGATGAACCAGAATGCTCCGTCGTTGGTGAAATCGTCCCTAAAAAAGATTTCTATGATTACAAAGCGAAATATGAAGATGGCGATACAGCGATGATCATCCCAGCTGAAATCACAGAACAGCAATATGCTGATCTAAAAGAAATGGCGATCACTGCGTTCAAAGCGCTCGATTGCTCAGGTCTCGTCCGGGCTGACTTTTTCCTGACCAAGGATGGCCAGCTGCTGATCAACGAGGTTAACACAATGCCGGGCTTCACACCATTCAGTATGTTCCCGCTCTTGTGGAAGCATACAGGTGTCGAATATCCGCAGCTGATCGAAAAGCTGGTGAACCTTGGAATCGAACGCCACGCTGAAAAGCAGAAGATCAAATATACATTTTAACGCATAAATCAACCAGTGAGACACGGCCGCGGCCGTGTTCTCTTTCACTTGGAAGTATAATTTTTTTACTTAGATTAGTGTCTAGCTCAGCGCCTAGCCCCTCGAGACGTTTGTCTAGTTTCGCCTCCTAGAAACTCCGAAACTTCAACTCCGCCGGCAGAAGCCAAAAGCGCTTCTTTATCGGAGTCTCCAGTTTCTGCGTTTCTGGGCAGTCGGCTATACTTTTCGATTTCGGTCCGCCCAATGAAGTCAAAGAACGACTTCACTGGTTGGCCCTCCAACGCTTGTCGGGGCTGACCAAGGCGCTTGCGCTTTTCTCATGGGAGGAAATAAACATGATTCAAAAACCACTATCAGAAATCGCCCAAATGGCAGGAGCACTTAATGATGTCAGCCAATTTGCTGATGTAGAGGTGAAGGGTGTTTCGATTGACACTCGTAAAATCGAAGCAGGAAATCTGTTTGTTCCTTTTAAAGGGGCACGGACAGATGGCCATAACTTTGTGGCAGATGTCATCCGAAATGGCGGAGCTGCGGCAGCCCTCTGGCAAAAAGATGTACCGAATCCGCCAGAAGATCTGCCAATCATCATCGTTGAAGATACGACAATTGCCTTGCAGGAGTTATCAAGAAGCTACCGCAATTCACTAGACATCAAGGTTGTCGGGATTACCGGAAGCAATGGGAAAACGACGACCAAGGACATGACTGCCAATCTGCTTGCCCAGAAATATAAAGTGCAAAAAACAGAAGGGAACTTCAATAACCACCTTGGCCTGCCGCTGACGCTTCTTCGTTTGCGTGAAGATACAGAAGTCGCTGTGCTTGAGATGGGCATGAGCAGCAAGGGTGAAATTGAGTTTTTAACTAAATTGGGCCGACCTGATGCGGTCATCATCACGAATATTGGAGAATCTCACCTGCTTGATCTTGGCTCAAGGGAAGCGATTGCCGATGCGAAACTGGAAATCATCGACGGCCTCCAGGAGAATGGGCTGATCATCTTCCATGGAGACGAGCCGCTTCTTCAGGAAAGGCTGAAGGATTATAAAGGGAATGGAGAGCTGAAAACGTTTGGTGCAAGCCATGACAATGACCTTTATCCGCTCAGCATCGAGCCGTTAGAAAATGGCAATAAGTTCAAGACAAACCTTGTTGATGAAACTTTTTATCTCCCGGTACTTGGAAACCATAATATCCTTAATTCGCTGGCAGCCATGCTTGCGGCAGAGTTCCTGGGCGTTCCTTTTGAAAAAATGAACGATGGCTTTGCAGGCTTGAAGCTGACAAATATGAGAATGGAGCTTTCCGAAGGCACTCATGGTGAAAAAATCATCAATGATGCCTACAATGCGAGCCCGACATCCATGAACGCGGCAATTGACCTCGTTGCCAATCTGTCTGGCTATAGCCGTAAAATCCTTGTGCTTGGTGACATGCTCGAGCTTGGGCCTCTTGAGGAGGAGTATCATTACAAGGTTGGGACATCGCTTGAACCAGGGAAAATCGATTATGTATTCACCTACGGAAAACTAAGCGAATCCATCGCTAAAGGCGCAAAAGAAGTTCTAGGCGATGACAGGGCATTTGCTTTCCAGGATAAGCAGGAGTTAAGTAATGAAATGAAGAAATATGTAACAGGCGAAACCATTGTCCTCGTAAAAGCATCACGCGGCATGGCGCTCGAAGAAGTCGTCCATGCATTGCAGAAGTAATCCGCAACAAGAAGATGTCCGTTCTACTGGGCATCTTTTTGTTCTTTTCCAAAAGGCATTTTCGAGGAAAATCTGGGTTAAATGATTTAAAATGGGGAAAGATTAAATACGAGAAAAACTAATGGGTGATAGGTTATGATAGGTTGTCTGTTAATCCATGGTTTTACGGGGTCTCCGTTTGAAGTGGAGCCACTTGCCCAGTCGTTGAAAGAAAGGACCGATTGGAAAATAGTTGTTCCTACCCTGCCTGGCCATGGCAATGAGCTCAATTTGAAGGGAATCAAACATAATGAGTGGATTGCCCATGCTGAAAACGAGCTGAAGGCGTTATTGAAAGAGTGTGGTACCGTCTATGTTGTGGGTTTTTCAATGGGTGGCCTGATTGCCAGCTATCTCGCCTCGACTTATCCGGTTGATAAACTCGTCCTGCTCAGTGCGGCTGCTTATTATGTGAATCCTAAACAGCTTGCGTTCGACATTAAGGAAATGATGAGGGACACGTTAAAAGGGAATCTTAAAGAAAACGAGTTATTCAGGCGTTATACACGAAAAATCAAAGAAACACCCATGACCGCTACCTTGCAGTTTCGCAGGCTTGTAACTAAAATCAAGCCTATTCTCAATGAAGTTAAGGTGCCAACTCTAATCGCGCAAGGCGAAAGTGATGGCATTGTTCCCCCGAAAAGCGCCCATTACTTATATGAAAATATTGGCGCTGATGATAAGAGGCTGATTTTTTATAAGAACTCCAAACATCTGATCTGTCACTGTGATGAAAAAGAACACCTATTTGATGAGGTTTATGATTTTTTGACCTCACATGCAAAGGAAGGAATCAATAGCTAAGGCGATTCCTCAAAAATTGCTTTTCCTTCCTAAAGATGGTATGATGAATATTGAGTGTCTAACTGAGAAAATCCTTTAAGCGGACATACTCCCGTGCTGGAGAATGTCTTTTTTTGCTAATATTTCAGGTTCTGTGCTTCAGCGTATTGTACTCGCTGATTCAGCCCTGCTTAAAACACAAGGTGCTAACACCTATTTTGCCGTAAAGGTACAATAAAATTAACCAGAATCAGAAATGGTTTGGATCCTTACACAGCCACTTAAAATAAACGATGCATCGGGAACCCGATGCGGGATAAATGTGAACATAAAGGAGAATGAGCAAAGTTGACAATGTTCCAAGACATGGGCATTAGCCCCGCAACATTAAAAGCTGTAAAGAATATGGGTTTTGAGGAAGCAACTCCGATTCAGGCAGAGACGATTCCAATCAGCCTTCAGAATAAAGACGTAATCGGCCAGGCACAGACAGGTACTGGTAAGACAGCGGCTTTCGGTATCCCTTTGGTGGAGAAAATCAAAAAAGAAGATCGCAACATCCAGGGAATCATCATTGCGCCAACACGTGAATTGGCTATCCAGGTTTCCGAGGAATTATACAAAATCGGTGCCGGCAAAAGAGTGGGCGTCCTTGCAATCTATGGCGGCCAGGATATCAACCGCCAGATCCGCGCTTTGAAAAAAGGACCGCACATCATCGTCGGAACGCCAGGACGACTTCTTGACCATATCAACAGAAAGACAATCCGTCTTGAAAATGTGGAAACAGTCATCCTTGACGAAGCAGATGAAATGCTGAACATGGGCTTCATCGAAGACATTGAGGCAATCCTTGCACAAATCCCGAACGAACGCCAGACATTATTGTTCTCGGCTACAATGCCAGGACCAATCCGCAAGATTGCTGAGCGCTTCATGAAGGACCCTGAAGTCGTGAAAGTGAAAGCAAAGGAAATGACTGTTCCTTTGATTGAGCAATACTATGTTGAAGTTCAGGAAAAGAACAAGTTCGACGTTCTTACTCGTCTACTTGATATCCAGTCTCCTGAATTGGCCATCATCTTCGGACGCACAAAGCGCCGTGTTGATGAGCTCTCAGAAGCATTGAACTTGCGCGGTTACACAGCTGAGGGAATCCACGGAGACCTTACACAGGCGAAGCGTATGTCTGTTTTAAGAAAGTTCAAGGAAGGTTCAATCGACGTGCTTGTTGCGACTGACGTTGCAGCACGTGGACTTGATATTTCTGGAGTAACACACGTATACAACTTCGATATCCCTCAGGATCCTGAAAGCTATGTACACCGTATCGGACGTACTGGCCGTGCAGGTAAAGAGGGTATGGCGATCACGTTTGTCACACATAGAGAGACTTCGTACCTCCATGTAGTGGAAAAAACGACAAAACGCCGCATGGAAAAAATGACAGCTCCAACTTTGGATCAGGCGCTTGAAGGCCAGCAAAGAGCTGTTATTGAAAAGATTACACAAACTATCGAGTCCAATAACCTTCAATACTACCGCCAGGCTGCTGATGAACTGTTAAAAGGCCATGATGCACAAACAGTGGTTGCATCCGTATTGAAGATGCTCACGAAAGAGCCGGATACAACTCCTGTTAAGCTTACTGAGGAAAAGCCTCTTCCAAACAGAAGAGATAAAAAGCCTCAAGGAGACCGCAGACGTTTTGATAACAGAGGAGGCGACGGCCGCAAGAAGCCTTATAAGCCACGCTCTGGAACAAAACGCTCAGGCGGCGGCGGCAGCAGAGAAGGCGGCAGCTACAAATCAAGATCGTCACGCTAAAATTAACACCCAACCCCGGTTTTTAATTGAACCGGGGTTTTTTATGTGCTTTTTCAAGTGAAAGACGATCAACTACATGAAACCAAACTACTTAGACCACAAATTCAAGATCATTCAACCGCATTCCGCGATAAATTCACCACATTTCAGGATAATTCGACCACATCCAACAATAATTCGACCACATTTCGAAAGATATCAGCGCTTTTTGCGATATATCGACCACATTTCAGAATATATCAGCACTTTTTTCAATATATCGACCACATTTCGGGATATATCGACCACATTCCATTTATATCGACCAACCTCATTTGATGCAGTAATTTTACCAGTCTCCATCTACTGAACCTGGGCATACTACCAATAAAAATGGGGGTGGCTGAAATGACGATTGTCAGGCTTGGTTATGTGGCGATGAGTGAGGAACTGAAGAATGCTTCGCCTTCACAGACGATGACTTTCAAGCAATTCCAGGGAATCAAGGACAGGGATGCAGCCATCAATAAGCTGGAGAGAATCGCGATCTCCAATCTAGAGAACTGCCTGCGGCTGTTAAGGCACAGCAAGGCGAATGAGATTCATTTTTTTCGTCTGAGCTCCAGGCTGATACCGCTTGCCAATCATGAAGAGCTTTCCGATTGGAAATATATGCGCGCAATAAAAGAGCCATTAAAGGATATTGCGGACTTTTTACAAGAAAACCCGATGCGTGTTGATTTTCACCCAGATCATTTTGTCTTGCTGAATACGCTGAAGACGGATACTCTCAACAATTCAATCAAGACACTGGCGCTGCACCATGCGTTGTTGAAGGGGATGGAAATCGACACTGAGCACCGATGTGTCCTCCATGTCGGCGGAGTTTATGAAGACAAGGAAAAAGCGCTGGAGCAATTCATCCATAACTGGGGGCTTGTTTCAACAAGGCTGCAGAACATGATCATCCTAGAAAATGATGATACATCCTTCACACTAAACGACACACTTTACCTTTGCGAAAAGCTAGGGATTCCGCTGGTGTTCGACTATCATCATCATCTCGCTCATCATGAGGATATAAACTGGCAGGAACAATGGGGTCGAATCGTCGGCACATGGGAACACTCGAAGCTGCCAGTGAAAATGCATATTTCTAGTCCTCGCTCCGAAAAAGAATTCCGGGCACACGCCGAATATGTAGATGCTGATATGTTCATGGATTTCCTTAATGGAATAAAAGGGTCTGTCCCGGAAATTCACTGCATGATTGAGGCGAAAAAGAAGGACCTTGCCTTGTTCAAGTTAGCGGAAGAATTAAAACAAAAGCCGGGAGTTGAGTCTATGGACGGCAGCAGTTTCCTAATAAAATAAATTCGCGATATTTCATTTTCCTCCCAATATAGTGCCATACTTACGTTTTGTTGTTGTATACTTAGAAAGGTGCTATTAATTGGAAAAATGGGAGGAATCCTTATGACGATTTCTGAGCCGCAAAAGCGGATTTCCAGGCAGGCATTGACCGTGTGGAAAATTGCTGCTGGCCTCCATTCCCTGGTGGTATGGATAGTAGCAGGCGGTCTGATCGCCATGACGATTATATTTGATTTTCCTATCTGGATTATTGGTGCAGCCCTTGCTGTGGCTGCTGTATATAGCTATTTATTTATTATATTATTGCCTTCCTTGCGCTGGAAACGCTGGCGCTATGAAGTCAGGGAGCAAGAAATTGAACTTCAATACGGGGTATTCATCATTAAGAGGACGCTCATACCGATGATCCGTGTCCAGCATGTCGATACCCAGCAAGGACCTTTGCTGCGGAAATACAGGTTATCGACAGTAACCATTTCGACAGCTGCGACGATCCACGAAATACCTGCGCTTGATATGGAGGAGGCCGAAAACTTAAGGATTTCCATTTCAAGATTGGCAAGGGTGGCGGATGAAGATGTCTGAACCGAAAAGGCTGCATCCGATTGCCGCTGTCGTCAATGCACTTCGCCAGCTGAAGGAAATGATCATCCCATTCTTGATCTTCGTTGTATTTGGAAGCCGGGGAACCGATTGGGATCTCTTTTACTTCTTTGGATCGATTGGTGTCGTCGTGCTGGTATTGGTTTATGGAGTTTTGTCGTGGTACCGATTTACATATCGCATCGAGCAAGGCGAATTGCGGATTGAATACGGATTGATCGTCAGGAAAAAGCGCTATATTCCATTCGACCGGATCCAAAGTCTTGATTTGTCAGAAGGAATCTTGCAGCGGCTGTTCGGGCTTGTGAAGGTGAAGGTGGAGACGGCAGGTTCAGGCGGAATGGGACTCCAGGATGGAGAGGCAATCCTTACGGCGATCACGAAGCAGGATGCACAAGAAATCCATGATTATCTCGTTTCCATTAAAAAGTCTGGGCAAATGCTCCAAGGAGAAGAGGAGCCACAATCATCCGATGATCTTCTTTATAAAATCTCGGTTCCAGAGCTATTAATGCTGGCGACGACATCAGGCGGCGTCGGTGTCGTCATTTCTGCGGTGCTTGCGTTCGTATTCCAATTTGAAGAGTTCATTCCCTATGAGCAAATTTTTGATGGAGTCGAGAACTTTGTTCAAAACGGCGTTATTTTTATCAGTGTTGTCGTTTTTATTGGATTCCTGCTGGCATGGATGATCGCACTATTTGGGACGATGCTGAAATACGCTAATTTTACCGTGAGAAAAGTGGATAATGACCTAGTTATCACAAGAGGATTACTGGAAAAGCGTCAGTTCACGATCCCGCTCAATCGGATCCAGGCTGTCCGGATCAGCGAGAATCTCGTCAGGCAGCCATTAGGCTATGCATCGGCATTCCTGGAAAGTGCGGGTGGCTCGGCGCTTGACCAGGAAAGCTCCAAGGTCCTCATCCTGCCGATTGTGAAAAAAAGAAAAATCCCCGACCTGCTTGAACCGCACTTGACGGAGTACCACTTCCGCGTCAATATATCACCTGCGCCTGTGAGGGCATATAGCAGGTATTTATTGAAGGGCTGGATATTTACACTGCCGGTCATCATTGCAGCCATCTGGTTTTTAAGGCCATGGGGCTTTGGCGCATTGCTCCTGCTCCCGGCTTCAGCCATTTGGTCCTACCTGAATTACAAGGATGCAGGCTGGAGTCTCGACCAAGGGATGCTGACCTTCCGATACCGCAATATCGTCAAGAACACAGTATATATGAAGAAAAATAAAGTCCAGTCATTCAGCATGAAAGAAAGCTTTTTTCAGAGGAAAAAGAATCTCGCTACCGTCGAGGCCATTGTGAAGTCAGGGCATGGCGGAGCTGGCGGCAAAGTCATTGACCTTGAGAAAAAGCATGTTGATAGGATCTATCATTGGTACTCACATGAAACATCAGAGTGAGGAAATTAAAAACGGCTTTGTTCAGCAGAGCTTGATATTTCTTCACTCATACCAAAAAAAGCGCCCTTGAGGCGCTTTTTAAAATGTGATTACCTTCTATAAATGGCAGCACCGATTAGAAAACCAGCAAGCATGCCGAAAATATGGGCGGTAATATTGATGTTTGATTGGACGAACGTCATGATCACGGCGATGATGGCAATCGTCATGATTGTCTGGGAGTTTTCACGTGACAACATGGCTTTCCGGAACATTATGATAGAAATATAGAAACCAAACAGGCCGAAGATGGCCCCGCTCGAGCCTACATGTGTGTATGTCAACGGTTCGAGGATCAAGGTAGCGACGTTTGCAGCGATGCCCGTCACGAGGTAAATCAGAATGAATTTCGTTTTGCCAAGCATCTGCTCGAGTGCCGGGCCGAATAAGACGAGTGAAAAGCTGTTGAACAGCATATGTGCAAAACCGGCATGCATGAAGATCGGTGTGAATAGTCGCCAGTACTCTCCATTCACAACATACAAATTCACACCGGCTAAAAGTCCAAACAGGTATTTGCTTGGAAAGATTGGCAATGCCGTCAGCAAGTATAATAAGATATGGATGGTTATGATGATAGAAATTACCGGGTAAAACCTAATGAAGTCGCGCAAGCTTTCGGTTCTTGTAAACATGGAAACCTCCTCGGTCCTCATTATCGCGAGGCTTGGATATTTGTGAATTAGGTGTGATGAAAAATCTCTTTTCAAATAAAGGTCCTAATTTAAAGGATAGCCTTAACCGGCAAAAGTTGTACACTATTTTGTATGCTGCATGAAGCTTTTTTAGAAGGGAGCTGGAAAAATGATCATCGGAACAGGAATCGATATCGTGGAAATCGACCGGATCCGCAAGCTGGTAGAATCGCAGCCGCGTTTTCCGGAGCGAGTTTTAACAGAAAAGGAAAGGGAAGTTTACCGACAATATAATGAGCGGAGAGGAATTGAATTCCTTGCAGGGCGCTGGGCGGCGAAGGAGGCTTTTTCAAAAGCGAAGGGGACTGGCATCGGCAAGGAATTGTCCTTCGTGGATATCGAAGTCGAAAACGACCCGCATGGGCGGCCAATCGTCACGAAGCCTTATATGGAGGGAGTCCACCTATCTATTTCACACAGTGAGCAATACGCTATCGCGCAGGTGGTTATCGAAAAAATTTAAAATGCTTGTCAATCCCAGGGGCATATTCGCCCAGGTTGTCTCATATATTCATAATGCAGTAAGGGAGACAAGGCTAGGGCGGCGAGAACATGGCTGCACGAAGACTACTCAAGCAATTTTGCAGCCAGTGTCTTATTCCTGTCCTTTCTTTCCCTTTACACGTTTAAATGAGACTAAAAGGGGTTGGAAGAATGAAGAAAAGGTTATTGTTGCTTCTCGCCGGGCTCATGGTTGTTTTTGCTCTGGCTGCCTGCGGTACGAAATCACAGGAATCTGTGGTTAAGGAGTTGGATGGAACGCTCGAGGACCTGAAGAGTTACAAGGCTAAGGCAAAGATGACATTGCAGATGGGTACGGAGCCGCAAGTGTACGATGTGGAGATTTGGCATAAAGATCCGTCATTTTACCGTGTGAACCTGAAGAATGCCCAGAAGGACCAGAGCCAGATGATCCTCAGGAATGAGGAAGGAGTTTTTGTTCTGACACCAGCGTTGAACAAGAGCTTCCGTTTCCAGAGCGAATGGCCGAAAAACAGCAGTCAGGCGTACCTTTACGAATCTTTAATCATGGATATTCTCGAGGATAAGCAAGCGAAGTTCTCGGCGACAAAGGAACATTATGTGTTCGAAACAAAAACAAGATACCAAAACAATAAGATGCTTCCGATCCAGGAAATCAAGCTGAACAAAAAGAACCTGGCACCAGTCAGCGTCAAGGTGATGGACCCTGACCGGAATTCATTGGTTACGGTTGAGTTCTCAGACGTGAAATTCGACGCAAGCTTTGACAAGGATGCGTTTGATATGAAGAAAAACATGACAGGTGCACAGCTTGAGGTACCTGTAATGGCAAATGCGGAAGACAACGAATTCACCGTGAAATATCCAGTTGCAGAAATTCCAGGCGTGACTTTGATTGATGAAAAAGAGATCACGACCGAGAATGGTAAGCGCGTGGTGCTCACATATGACGGCGAAAAATCATTCACGCTGATCCAGGAAAAAGCAGATGCGATGCCTGCAATGTCCTCTGCGATCAACATGACTGGAAAACCTGTCGACCTCGGATTCACAATCGGAGCCATGAACGAAACCTCCGTTTCGTGGACACACCTCGGTGTCGATTATATGCTGGCTTCAACAGACCTATCACCAGAAGAATTGGAAATGGTCGCAAAGTCAGTACTGGCTGATATGGAAAAATAATACCTTAAAGGCAGGCTCAGTGTAACCTGGGCCTGTTTTTTTATGGGTAAGGAATAAAACTATAATGCGGCTTTTTAAGGGGAAAAATCTGATTTTAAGGAATATCAATATATATTTTTTTGCGGAATAAACAACTTTACCGGCCCAAACTGCGTTTCCGGCCACGTACTTTCTGCTCCAAAGCCCCGTATATATTATCCATTTGACATTGAGTTCTTTCGGTTTGATAATAAAACAATAAAAAATAATGTTCGGATTGAAGGAAGTGGAGTTTCGGTGGAGGAGCAAGGATTTTTTTACCGTGATACATGGGCAGAAGTGGACCTGGATCACATTAGGGCAAATGTGGAGGGAATCAGGGACCATTTACCTGAAAACGTTGAATTTATTGCCGTCGTGAAGGCCAATGCGTACGGACATGGGGATTCACAGGTGGCCGAGGCGGCATTGGAGGCAGGTGCATCCATGCTTGCTGTCGCGTTCATGGATGAGGCACTCGCGCTCAGGAAGAAGGGGGTCACCGCACCGATCCTCGTACTGGGTGCCAGCCGGCCAGAGGATGTAAATATTGCATCTGAGGAAGGGATCATCCTTACAGTTTTCCAGGAGGATTGGCTGGGAAAAGCACGTGAAGTACTTAAAGCAGATGCCAGCTTGTCTCTTCATATAAAAATAGACACAGGAATGGGACGGATTGGAATCCGTTCCGTAAAAGAATTGAAGTCTGCGGAAAAATTGATCGAAGATGATAAAAGACTCCAGCTGCATGGCATCTATACGCATTTTGCTACGGCGGATGAATTGGATGACACGTATTTTAACAAACAGCTTGCTTTGTTCCGGGAAATGCTTGGGGCATTGGAAACGCAGCCGCCGATCGTCCATAGCAGCAATAGTGCCGCTGCTCTGATGCACGCGGATGCCCGCTTCAATGCGGTAAGAGTCGGAATTGCGATGTACGGGCTGGCTCCGTCAATGGAGATTGCGCCAGAATTGCCTGTCGAGCTGCATGAGGCGTTCACGCTGCATTCCAGGCTCGTTCATGTAAAGAAGCTTGAAAAAGGTGAGAAGGTCAGTTACGGCGCGACCTATGAAGCGCCTGAAGAAATTTGGGTAGGGACACTTCCGATTGGGTATGCTGATGGATGGATAAGAAGACTGCAGGGCCAGGAAGTACTGGTCGATGGCAAAAGGTCACCGATCATCGGTCGGATCTGCATGGATCAATGCATGGTAAAGCTTCCGTACGAGGTCCCTGTAGGAACGATCGCTACCTTGATCGGCAGCCAGGAACAAGAGTCAATCTCCATCAATGAGATTGCCAGCAAGCTAGAAACGATCAACTATGAAGTCCCTTGCATCATCTCCTCAAGGGTGCCAAGATTGTACAGACAAAATGGAAAAGTGGTCGATTTGAACAATTCACTGTTATAAAACACATCCATTAATTAACAAACCTGTGCAATCCCGCTAATACCATGCATAAAATACTAAATTTTTGGCGGATAATACAGAAGAATTGCTGATTTACCTTTGCATCTGGCATAAATAGTGATAATATTAGTAATGGTAGAGAGATAACGAACTTAATAATGGTATGTAGTGATGATGGTGGAGGTGTATGTTTGTGTCTGAATCCAGCGCAACAACTGAGATTTTGGTAAAGTTACCGCAGCATCTTTTAAGTGAACTAGATGGATTTGTTAAGCAAGAGAACGTAAACCGCAGCGAATTTATTTATCAGGCAACAAAAATGTTTTTGCGTGAGAAGAAAAAGAGACAAATTCGTGAATCCATGAGACGTGGCTATATGGAAATGGCCAAGATTAATCTGACCATTGCATCTGAAGCATTTCAAGCAGAATACGAGGCAGAACACACAGTTGAACGTCTAGTCAGCGGAGGATAATCCTTTGATTGTCAAACGTGGTGACGTCTATTTTGCGGACCTATCCCCAGTTGTTGGTTCAGAACAAGGCGGAGTTCGCCCTGTCCTGGTCATCCAAAACGACATCGGGAATCGGTTTAGTCCCACAGTCATTATCGCAGCGATCACAGCACAGATCCAAAAAGCCAAGCTTCCCACTCATGTAGAAATAGATGCGAAGCGGTACGGTTTTGAACGAGACTCGGTCATCTTATTGGAGCAAATACGCACAATCGACAAACAGCGCCTAACCGATAAAATTACCCATCTCGATGACGAAATGATGGAAAAAGTGGATGAAGCCCTTCAGGTAAGTTTAGGTCTTATCGAATTTTGATTTAAAGCACGCTCTTAAAACAGAGCGTTTTTTTGTAACCGAACACCTGGCCTGCCAGCAGGCCTTATACATAACCCAAAAATAAAAATCGGATGTTTTCCTGTGTGAGAGGCAAGCTTATGGGCTTGTCTCTTTTTTATTGGGGAGAAGGTCGGAAAAGTAGGCTGGGGTTATGACAGGTTTGATGAGAATAGCGGAAAAGCTGTCAGGAGAGGGTCCAAGTACGGACAGGTTTGGGTAGAAACCAGGAAAAGCTGTCAAAAGAAGGCCTAACTTAAGACAGGTTTGATGAGAAAAGAAGTAAAGTTGTCAGAAGTAGCTCCAAGTTCAGACAGGTTTGGGTGGAAACTAAGTAAAGCTGTAAGAATCCAGTTCAAGTTCGGACGGTTTTTCAAAGGAAAACAAAAAAAGCGGTCCCCCAAAACCCCAATCAGCCTGGTAAATCAAAGAGATTCTACTAATCCTGACAAAAATTTATCTCACAGAAAATTGAATTCAGCAAATTAAGGGATAATAACTACAATGCAATAAACGCAGAATTCTGTCGATAAGTTGATTTTATTTGACGAAAGAAAACTGTTATCATTTAATGGAGATATATTATCAGGAAATTTATGAATATTTATTTACAGTTTTAAAATTGGTTTACATTTGGACGGATGAGGGTAATGTAAAATTTTGTTGTGATAGAATGGGGAGGATGGAATGAATAAAACTATATCGAATTATATTCAGGCTCATAAACAGGATATCCTGGATCAATGGATTGATAGAACGAAGGAAGAAGCAGATGAACGGGTTGTCCGCGTTGTATCAGATCGGGTTTTCCAATCTGCGAGTAAGGAATTCATTGACCTGATCATCTCGAATTTCAAGGGCACGAGCGAAGAGTATAAAGAAAGGCTGACGGATTTTGCCGAAAAGGTTGTCAGGCTTGGCTGGCCGTTGACGTTTGTCACAAAAGGTCTTCACACCTTTAATTTGATCGTTTTTGAAGGAATGCAAAAGGAAGGGATTGTGACGACGGAGAACCAGATGGAAATCGTTTATGAGTTTGATCGCTGGGCAACGCCGATGAACAATGAAATCGTCAGCGTGTATTCATCCACCTGGGAAAGAACCGTTTCCCTTCAGAAAATTGCCTTGCAAGAGCTTTCGGCACCACTCATCCCTGTATTTGACGGAATTACAGTGATGCCGTTAGTCGGTACAATTGATACGGAGCGGGCAAAGCAAATCATGGAAAACCTGCTGAAAGGTGCGGTAAAACACCGTTCCGAGGTAGTTCTGATAGATATTACCGGTGTACCTGTTGTGGATACAATGGTTGCCCATCATATTATCCAGGCGGCGGATGCTGTCAGGCTGATTGGTGCTAAGTGCATGCTGGTCGGGATCCGTCCTGAAATTGCCCAGACCATCGTCAACCTGGGCATCGACCTGAACCAATTTACAACCAAGAACAACTTGAAAAAAGGAATCGAAGCAGCTCTTGAGCTGACAAATAAAAAGATCGTTTCATTGGAGGGAGCAAAGTGAGAATACCTATCCTAAAGCTGGATGATTGTCTGTTGGTCTCCATTCAGTGGGAGCTTGATGACCAGACCGCTCTTCAATTTCAAGAGGATTTGCTCCATAAGATACATGAGACAAGTGCCAATGGGGTCGTCATCGATCTAACCTCAATCGACTTCATCGACTCTTTTATCGCCAAGGTTCTTGGGGATGTCATCAATATGTCCAAGCTCATGGGTGCGATTGTAGTCATTACCGGAATCCAGCCTGCTGTTGCCATAACGCTAATTGAATTAGGGATCGGCCTTGATGATGTCCTAACTGCATTAGATTTAGAAAAAGGTTTGGAGAAATTACAACAGGAATTGGGGGAATAGCTGAATGGACATCCAATCCTGCGTTACGATTATTAATGAATGGGACATCGTGGCAGCGCGCCAGCTTGGCCGGAATGTTGCGAAAGAGCTTGGGTTCGGCACTGTTGACCAAGCAAGAATCACCACTGCCATCAGTGAGTTGGCCAGGAATATTTACTTGTACGCCGGAAAAGGACAGATTTGCATAGACAAGCTGTATGATGGCGGAAAAGCGGGATTGCGAATCAATGCAGTAGATAGCGGCCCGGGTATAAAAGAAATACGCCAGGTAATGGAAGATGGTTTTTCAACATCAGGAGGACTAGGAGCCGGCCTTCCCGGAGTGAAGCGTCTTATGGATGAATTCGACATAGACTCAACACCCGGACAAGGAACACAGATTAAAGCAACTAAATGGCTCCGTTAGGGGGAGAAAGTATGGATTTCCGAGAAATGATGGAATCAAAGTATCGGGATATTCTTGACAATTATATAAAAGAGCAATCAGAACAAGCATTGTATGCAGGGCAGAAATTCAGCCGGAAGTCGATTGAACACAAGATCGCGCCGGAAGAAATCATCAGCGTGCATAAAAGCTTGCTTCTTGAGATGTATCCTGAACTTCCGGAAGATATTATGCATTCTTTTGATATCCTGCTTGAAGTAATGATTGGCTATGGTATCGCATACCGTGAGCATCAAAGCCTAAGACACCAGCAGGAGGAATTAAGGTCCGAAATGGAGATTGCCGCCAATGTTCAACAAACCTTGCTCGGGACCAAAATCCCGGCAGTTCCAGGTATTGATATCGGGGCAATCAGTGTTCCAGCAAAGCATATGAATGGCGACTACTTCCATTTTGTCCAGGATGAGAACAATAATATCAGTGTTGCGATCGCTGATGTCATCGGGAAAGGGATTCCGGCAGCTCTCTGTATGTCCATGATCAAGTATGCGATGGACAGTCTGCCAGAAAACCGGCTTGACCCAAGCAGCATCCTGGAAAATCTGAACAGAGTCGTTGAGCAGAACGTTGACCCAAGTATGTTCATCACGATGTTCTATGGAATGTTTAATCCTTCAAACAACATCTTTTATTATGCATCTGCAGGGCATGAGCCGGGCTTCTACTATGATTCCAAAAAGAAGGAATTCACCGAGTTAGTTGCAAGAGGCTTGCTGTTAGGGGTGGACAAGCGGACGAAGTATACCCAGTATGAAAAAGAAATACTTCCTGGGGATATGGTAATCCTGATGTCTGACGGAGTAACAGAATGCAGGACGGAAGAAGGCTTCATCGAAAAGGAAACATTAATCGGATATATAAATAAATATATTCACTTAAATGCTCAGGAAATTGTCAATAATATCTTTAGAGAACTTGAAAAACTTCAGCATTTCCAATTGCGTGATGATTTTACATTAATCATTTTGAAAAGAGATGTTTAATTGGGTTTCAAACGGGTAAATCATAAGAGCAATTGAATTGTAAAGGGTGGGTCATTTATGAATATTTCGATAGATGTGAAAGAAAAAGAATCAACGCTAGCAGTCAAAGTAAGTGGCGAAATAGATGCATATACAGCTCCACAGCTTCGTGAAAAGCTTTTTCCTTTGTCCGAAAAAGAGGGCGTAAAGATGGTTGTTGACCTTTCAGAGGTCAATTATATGGATAGTACTGGGCTTGGAGTATTTGTAGGAGTATTCAAAAACGTACGTGCACATGACGGTGAGTTCAAGATCGTCGGGTTGTCCGAGCGTTTACAGAGACTTTTCGAAATCACTGGCTTGGCCGATATTATCGATATAAACAGCCAGATTGAGGGTGGAGTGCAATGAACCAGTCATTTGACTATATAGAAATGAAAATCCCGGCTAAACCGGAATTTGTTGGAGTCATTCGTTTGACCCTGTCTGGTATTGCAAGCCGAATGGGTTTTACCTACGACGAAATTGAAGATTTAAAGATTGCTACCAGCGAAGCTTGTACGAACGCTGTTCAGCATGCATATAAAAACAATGAGAACGGCGAAGTCATCATCGGTTTCGGATTGTATGAAGACAAGCTTGAAGTGATGGTTGCAGATAATGGTCAAAGCTTTGATTTCCATTCAGCACGCCAGGGACTTGGTCCTTATGACCAGAATAGTTCAGTGGAATTCCTTCGCGAAGGAGGCTTGGGACTGTATTTGATCGAAACCTTGATGGACGAGGTTCGAATCCATCACAAAGAGGGCGTCACGGTCTTTATGACCAAGTACCGAGAAGGAGAGCAGGTGGAGAGAGATGCAGAGACAATCTCAACCTAAGCAGAGGCCAAAAGAAGAGATTAATGAGTTAATCAAAGCCTACCAGCTGCATGAGGATGCAGACGCCCAAAATGAGCTGGTTCTTCACTATCAAAACCTTGTCGAAACAATCGCGAGAAAGTACTCAAAAGGAAGGTCATTCCATGAGGATATTTTCCAGGTTGGAATGATTGGTCTTTTAGGCGCAATCCGCCGATACGATGAAACATTCGGTAAAAGCTTTGAGGCATTTGCCGTACCAACCATCATTGGAGAAATCAAAAGATTTTTAAGAGATAAAACATGGAGCGTCCATGTACCGCGAAGAATAAAGGAGCTAGGTCCGAAAATCAAGACGACAGTCGAAGACCTGACCACCCAGCTGCACCGCTCACCACGTGTGGATGAAATTGCGGAGGCGCTCCAGGTTTCCGAAGAAGAAGTGTTGGAAGCTATGGAAATGGGCAAAAGCTACCAGGCATTATCTGTTGACCATTCTATTGAAGCTGATTCTGACGGTGGAACAGTTACCCTGTTGGATATCGTTGGAAACATTGATGAAGGCTATGAAAAAATCAATCAAAGAATGGTGCTCGAAAAAGTGCTCCATGTCCTGAGCGAACGCGAAAAGTTAATTATCCAATATACCTACCTTGACAACCTCAGCCAGAAAGAGGCAGGAGACAAGCTTGGTATTTCACAGATGCATGTATCGAGACTTCAAAGAAGAGCGATCAAGAAACTTCAAGAAGCGATTCATGCGGAAAACAACAACTCGGAGTACATTACATGATCCAACAGTTGAAAGACAAAATAGAACTTTATGCTTACCAGACAATCAAAGAAGGTAAAATAGAGTGCGGTGACAGCTATTTTTATACAGCGACTGATGATTATTTTGTCTGTGTACTTGCTGATGGGTTAGGGTCCGGGCAGTACGCCCATGAAGCTTCTGCGGCAGTGGTTTCGGTAGTAGAGCAACATCACCACGAAGATGTTGATACACTTATGAAATACTGCAACAGTGTCTTAGTGCAAAAGCGGGGGGCCGCTGTATCAATCTTCAAAGTCTACTTCGAAAGCCGTGAGTTTGTATACAGCTGCGTAGGAAACATTCGCTTCTTCCTCTATACCTCGAATGGCAAGCTGACATATCCATTGCCAGTCACAGGTTATTTATCAGGCAAGCCGCAAGTGTTCCACACCCAGAGATTTGTTTATGAGCCAGAATCAAAATTCCTGATTTACTCAGACGGTTTTGACAATATCCACGGCGCTAAAACGATTTTGAAAGGGTACCGCTCGGTTGGTGCAATCGCAGAACAAATCAAGAGTGAATATGCTAATTCAATGGATGATGCAACTTTTATTGTAGGAAGTCTACTTTAGCCGGTGGGCTTCTTTTTGTTTTTTAAGGTAGGGAACAGCGGGCTATAATAAAAGTTGGTGCTGACGACCGGGAGGTTATATTCCCTTCGTTGTAAGCCGAACTGTAAACCTACCTGCGGTTTTGGTACACTAATAAAGTGACAGTAATAACAATATAGATTATGGAGGATTGTCTCTTGACTCAAACAATGGATAAGCAAGATCAATATGTAAAAATCATTGCCAAAGAGCAATCGTTAACAGCTAAACAAGTGCAAAGTGTCATTTCATTAATTGATGAAGGAAACACTGTACCGTTCATAGCCCGTTACCGAAAGGAAATGACTGGTGCCCTTGATGAAGTGCAAATCCGTGACATCGTTGACCGATGGCAATACATACAGAATTTAGAACAGCGCAAAGAGGAAGTCATCAGGCTCATTGAAGAACAAGGGAAACTGACGGACGAATTGAAGGTAAGCATCGAAAAAGCAATCAAGCTACAGGAAGTAGAAGACCTGTATCGTCCATACAAGCAAAAAAGAAGGACGAAAGCGACTGTTGCCAAAGAAAAAGGTCTTGAACCGCTTGCTCAGTGGATGCTGGAATTTCCGGTAAACGGTAGTCTTGAAGAAAAAGCACAGGAGTTTTTATCGGAAGAAAAAGGTGTAGAATCTATTGAAGAGGCACTTGCCGGTGCGAAAGACATTGTTGCCGAAATTGTTTCCGATGACGCAGACAGCCGCAAGTGGATCCGGAATGAAACTTTTAAGTCTGGCTCTATCGAATCTTCAGTGAAAAATGAAGAGCTGGATGAGAAAAATGTATACGAGATGTATTACGAGTATTCCGAGCCAGTCAATAAAGTGGTACCGCATCGAATCCTTGCCCTCAATCGCGGTGAAAAAGAAGATCTGTTAAGGGTATCAATAAAGCCGAAAACAGATGTCATCATGACCTATTTGACGCGCAAGTGGATTACTAAAAATCATTCGATCACAGCTTCTGCAGTAACAGAGGCAATCGAAGATGCATATAAGCGACTGATTCAGCCATCAATCGAACGTGAGATCAGGAACGAACTGACAGAAAAGGCCGAAGAGCAAGCAATTCATATTTTCTCGGAAAACCTCCGAAAATTGCTCTTGCAACCACCTTTAAAAGGGAAGGTGGTCCTGGGAGTTGACCCTGCATTCAGAACAGGCTGCAAGTTGGCTGCTGTAGATGAAACGGGAAAAGTTCTTTCAATCGGCGTCATTTACCCGCATACCTCTGGCTCGAAAAATACGGAAGCTAAGGATAAGTTCGTTAAGGTCCTAAAAGAGTATGACGTAGAAATGGTTGCAATCGGCAACGGTACTGCATCCAGGGAAACGGAACAATTCGTGTCGGATATACTGAAAGAAATGGATAAGGAGATTTACTATCTCATTGTCAATGAAGCGGGTGCCAGTGTCTATTCCGCGTCAGACCTTGCTCGTGAAGAATTTCCTAATTACCAGGTTGAAGAGCGAAGCGCGGTTTCAATTGCCCGACGATTGCAGGACCCACTTGCTGAACTTGTTAAAATCGACCCGAAATCCGTCGGTGTTGGCCAGTATCAGCATGATGTCAGCCAGAAAAAGCTATCTGAATCTCTGACATTCGTTGTTGAGACAGCAGTTAACCAGGTAGGAGTCAATGTAAATACAGCTTCATCTTCTTTATTGCAGTATGTATCTGGCCTTTCCAAAACAGTAGCCAATAACATCGTGAAGAAACGTGAGGAAGAAGGAAAGTTTACTAGCAGGACGCAGCTGAAAAAAATTCCGCGACTTGGAGCCAAAACCTATGAACAGGCAATTGGATTCCTGCGTGTAATTGATGGAAAGGAACCTCTAGATCGAACGGGCATCCACCCGGAAAGTTACGGTGAGGTAAAACAATTACTCGAGAGCCTTGGCTTTAAATCTAAGGATTTAGGGACTCCAGCCTTAAAGGATGCTCTCGCAAAAATCAACATCGACCAAACAGCAGATGAATTAGGAATCGGCAAACTTACACTGAAAGATATTATAGATGCACTTGTAAGACCTGAACGGGACCCGCGTGATGAGCTTCCAGCACCGCTATTGAAAAAGGATGTATTGAAGCTTGAGGATCTGAAAACAGGAATGGAACTTCAAGGTACTGTACGAAATGTGGTAGACTTCGGAGCCTTCGTTGATATCGGGGTAAAACAAGATGGGCTTGTCCATATCTCGAAGCTAAGCAACCGATTCGTAAAACACCCCCTTGATATTGTCTCCGTCGGGGACGTCGTTACTGTTTGGGTGGATAGTGTCGACCAGAAGAAAGGTCGAGTCGCTTTGACAATGCTGAAGCCTGACCAGGCATAATACAAAAGACTGCAGGAGACCCTGCAGTCTTTTAATCATTTGACCCATGTTTCTTTCTATAAAAGTACCAACATTGGTTTAGAAGTTTGATTTGATATCTGTTTTTCTCATAGAAGGCTCGTTTCATTTGATTTTGAAACCAGACAGGCATAGAGCAATACCTCCTTAAGATAATACGTTAAAAGGTAACATTAATATATGCTATAATAGGTTGTCATGTTTCTTTAAAAGGCAGGCGTTTTGCAGATGACTGATCAAGAATTACACGATCTTGTCGTGTTGATTTCCAAGGAATACTTCCAGAAACCATTCCGGCATAAAGCATTCTTCAACCCCAGACTCCGGACAACCGGCGGACGATACATGCTAAGCAGCCACAATATCGAAATTAATAAAAAGTATTTTGAGCAGCTGGGTGAAGCTGAACTCATTGGGATTATCAAACATGAGCTATGCCATTACCACCTTCATATAGAAGGAAAAGGATACAAGCATCGCGATAAAGACTTTAGAGATTTGTTGAAAAAGGTAGATGCCCCGAGATTTTGTTCAGTGCTTCCGGAAGAAAAGAAAAGAAGGGTGAAACAGAAATTCATTTATTATCAGTGCAGCGAATGTAAGTTGATCTATCGCCGCAAAAGATCTATCAATACCTCGAAATATGTGTGTGGAAAATGCCGAGGAAAGCTGATAAAAGTAAAAGAAATGACTGTAGAATAAGGCTTTGTAGGCTTCTAAAAAAGAAATGAAAAACTTATTTAAAACACCCTTGACTTTTAGTGGGCACCTCCCTATAATAGTAAGAGTCGATAAGACAACGGCACAAAAAAATAAAGTTATTCCGCAGTAGCTCAGTGGTAGAGCAACGAGCGATATCATCTCCGATTTTACTGCGAGTTGTACTCATCGAGCCGCTTCTTGGATAAGCGTCCTGAGATGAGGACAGTCGGCTAAGGGTAACTTTTGAAAGAACAAATACTATTTTTCCGCAGTAGCTCAGTGGTAGAGCACTCGGCTGTTAACCGAGCGGTCGTAGGTTCGAATCCTACCTGCGGAGCCATTAATTTTAAAGGTATGGGGAAGTACTCAAGAGGCTGAAGAGGCGCCCCTGCTAAGGGTGTAGGTCGGGTAACCGGCGCGAGGGTTCAAATCCCTCCTTCTCCGCCAGAACCTTTTAATATGGCCCCTTGGTCAAGCGGTTAAGACACCGCCCTTTCACGGCGGTAACACGGGTTCGAATCCCGTAGGGGTCACCATTTTAAAACATATGATATTTCCTCTGGTCCCGTGGTGTAGCGGTTAACATGCCTGCCTGTCACGCAGGAGATCGCCGGTTCGATCCCGGTCGGGACCGCCATTTTTATTGGGCTATAGCCAAGCGGTAAGGCAACGGACTTTGACTCCGTCATGCGTTGGTTCGAATCCAGCTAGCCCAGCCATTTTTTGAGCCATTAGCTCAGTCGGTAGAGCATCTGACTTTTAATCAGAGGGTCGAAGGTTCGAGTCCTTCATGGCTCACCATGATATTTTCGCACTAGCGAAATAATCTTCCTTAATTCGCTCCAGCGAAAAAAGGAACAATGTGAATATGCGGGTGTGGCGGAATTGGCAGACGCACCAGACTTAGGATCTGGCGCCGCAAGGCGTGGGGGTTCGACTCCCTTCACCCGCACCATTAATTACCTGTTGATTAATGTGCTTGAATCAGTTAAGATTTAAACCTGTCATGTTATGCGGTCGTGGCGGAATGGCAGACGCGCTAGGTTGAGGGCCTAGTGGGGGCAACCCCGTGGAGGTTCAAGTCCTCTCGGCCGCACCAAAAAAGTTATTGACATCCTTTATCGGGTGTGATAATATATAAAAGTTGCTATCAATACTATATGCGCCCGTAGCTCAATTGGATAGAGCGTCTGACTACGGATCAGAAGGTTATGGGTTCGACTCCTTTCGGGCGCGCCATTATTTTTCTTCAATAACGGGGAGTAGCTCAGCTTGGTAGAGCACTTGGTTTGGGACCAAGGGGTCGCAGGTTCGAATCCTGTCTTCCCGACCATTCAGCAATTCAACTTTATATGCGGGTGTAGTTTAGTGGTAAAACCTCAGCCTTCCAAGCTGATGATGAGAGTTCGATTCTCTTCACCCGCTCCAATTTCATTGCTCTTTGAAAACTAAACAAACAAGCGTCAACAAACAATAAATTATCATGGCTTCTATTATAGAAGAACATGAGCCAACGTTTTAACTTTATGAGCTAACTCATAACTCTTTCTTGGAGAGTTTGATCCTGGCTCAGGACGAACGCTGGCGGCGTGCCTAATACATGCAAGTCGAGCGGATCTTCATTAGCTTGCTTTTGAAGATCAGCGGCGGACGGGTGAGTAACACGTGGGCAACCTGCCTGTAAGACTGGGATAACTTCGGGAAACCGGAGCTAATACCGGATAATCCTTTCCCTCACATGAGGGAAAGCTGAAAGACGGTTTCGGCTGTCACTTACAGATGGGCCCGCGGCGCATTAGCTAGTTGGTGAGGTAACGGCTCACCAAGGCAACGATGCGTAGCCGACCTGAGAGGGTGATCGGCCACACTGGGACTGAGACACGGCCCAGACTCCTACGGGAGGCAGCAGTAGGGAATCTTCCGCAATGGACGAAAGTCTGACGGAGCAACGCCGCGTGAGCGATGAAGGCCTTCGGGTCGTAAAGCTCTGTTGTCAGGGAAGAACAAGTACCGGAGTAACTGCCGGTACCTTGACGGTACCTGACCAGAAAGCCACGGCTAACTACGTGCCAGCAGCCGCGGTAATACGTAGGTGGCAAGCGTTGTCCGGAATTATTGGGCGTAAAGCGCGCGCAGGCGGTTCCTTAAGTCTGATGTGAAAGCCCCCGGCTCAACCGGGGAGGGTCATTGGAAACTGGGGAACTTGAGTGCAGAAGAGGAGAGCGGAATTCCACGTGTAGCGGTGAAATGCGTAGAGATGTGGAGGAACACCAGTGGCGAAGGCGGCTCTCTGGTCTGTAACTGACGCTGAGGCGCGAAAGCGTGGGGAGCGAACAGGATTAGATACCCTGGTAGTCCACGCCGTAAACGATGAGTGCTAAGTGTTAGAGGGTTTCCGCCCTTTAGTGCTGCAGCAAACGCATTAAGCACTCCGCCTGGGGAGTACGGCCGCAAGGCTGAAACTCAAAGGAATTGACGGGGGCCCGCACAAGCGGTGGAGCATGTGGTTTAATTCGAAGCAACGCGAAGAACCTTACCAGGTCTTGACATCCTCTGACAACCCTAGAGATAGGGCGTTCCCCTTCGGGGGACAGAGTGACAGGTGGTGCATGGTTGTCGTCAGCTCGTGTCGTGAGATGTTGGGTTAAGTCCCGCAACGAGCGCAACCCTTGATCTTAGTTGCCAGCATTCAGTTGGGCACTCTAAGGTGACTGCCGGTGACAAACCGGAGGAAGGTGGGGATGACGTCAAATCATCATGCCCCTTATGACCTGGGCTACACACGTGCTACAATGGATGGAACAAAGGGCTGCAAAACCGCGAGGTCGAGCCAATCCCATAAATCCATTCTCAGTTCGGATTGCAGGCTGCAACTCGCCTGCATGAAGCCGGAATCGCTAGTAATCGCGGATCAGCATGCCGCGGTGAATACGTTCCCGGGCCTTGTACACACCGCCCGTCACACCACGAGAGTTTGTAACACCCGAAGTCGGTGGGGTAACCTTTTGGAGCCAGCCGCCTAAGGTGGGACAGATGATTGGGGTGAAGTCGTAACAAGGTAGCCGTATCGGAAGGTGCGGCTGGATCACCTCCTTTCTAAGGATATTGCCGTAATGGCAATCGGAATGCGAACCTTCTGGTTCGTACTGTTGACTAGCTTGTTTGTTTAGTTTTGAGGGAGCAATTCTCTCAAAGCTTTTTTGTTCCTTGAAAACTAGATAATCGTAAGTAAGAAGAACCAAGAAAAACCGAGTGATCGCCATTTTAGTTTTCTCTCTATTCAATTAGAGAAATGACCTTTTAGGTTAAGTTAGAAAGGGCGCACGGTGGATGCCTTGGCACTAGGAGCCGATGAAGGACGGGACTAACACCGATATGCTTCGGGGAGCTGTAAGTAAGCTTTGATCCGGAGATTTCCGAATGGGGAAACCCACTGTTCGTAATGGAACAGTATCTTTACCTGAATACATAGGGTATTGAAGGCAGACCCGGGGAACTGAAACATCTAAGTACCCGGAGGAAGAGAAAGCAAACGCGATTCCCTGAGTAGCGGCGAGCGAAACGGGACATAGCCCAAACCAAGAGGCTTGCCTCTTGGGGTTGTAGGACACTCTACATGGAGTTACAAAGGAACGGGGTAGATGAAGTGGTCTGGAAAGGCCCGTCAGAGAAGGTAAAAACCCTGTAGTTGAAACTTCGTTCCCTCCTGAGTGGATCCTGAGTACGGCGGGACACGAGAAATCCCGTCGGAAGCTGGGAGGACCATCTCCCAAGGCTAAATACTCCCTAGTGACCGATAGTGAACCAGTACCGTGAGGGAAAGGTGAAAAGCACCCCGGAAGGGGAGTGAAAGAGATCCTGAAACCGTGTGCCTACAAGTAGTCAGAGCCCGTTCATGGGTGATGGCGTGCCTTTTGTAGAATGAACCGGCGAGTTACGATTACATGCAAGGTTAAGTTGAGAAGACGGAGCCGCAGCGAAAGCGAGTCTGAATAGGGCGAATGAGTATGTGGTCGTAGACCCGAAACCAGGTGATCTACCCATGTCCAGGGTGAAGGTTGGGTAACACCAACTGGAGGCCCGAACCCACGCACGTTGAAAAGTGCGGGGATGAGGTGTGGGTAGCGGAGAAATTCCAATCGAACTTGGAGATAGCTGGTTCTCTCCGAAATAGCTTTAGGGCTAGCCTCACGTTGTAAGAGTCTTGGAGGTAGAGCACTGTTTGGACTAGGGGCCCTCATCGGGTTACCGAATTCAGACAAACTCCGAATGCCAAAGACTTATCCGTGGGAGTCAGACTGCGAGTGATAAGATCCGTAGTCAAAAGGGAAACAGCCCAGACCACCAGCTAAGGTCCCAAAGTATACGTTAAGTGGAAAAGGATGTGGAGTTGCTTAGACAACCAGGATGTTGGCTTAGAAGCAGCCACCATTTAAAGAGTGCGTAATAGCTCACTGGTCGAGTGACTCTGCGCCGAAAATGTACCGGGGCTAAACGTATCACCGAAGCTGTGGATTGACATCTTAGATGTCAGTGGTAGGAGAGCGTTCTAAGGGCGTTGAAGTCAGACCGTAAGGACTGGTGGAGCGCTTAGAAGTGAGAATGCCGGTATGAGTAGCGAAAGATGGGTGAGAATCCCATCCACCGAATGCCTAAGGTTTCCTGAGGAAGGCTCGTCCTCTCAGGGTTAGTCGGGACCTAAGCCGAGGCCGAAAGGCGTAGGCGATGGACAACAGGTTGATATTCCTGTACCACCTCTTTATCGTTTGAGCGACGGGGGGACGCAGGAGGATAGGGTAAGCGCGCTGTTGGATATGCGCGTCTAAGCAGTTAGGCTGCAAGTGAGGCAAATCCCGCTTGCGTGAAGGCTGAGCTGTGACAGCGAGGGAAATATAGTACCGAAGTTCCTGATTCCACACTGCCAAGAAAAGCCTCTAGCGAGATAAAAGGTGCCCGTACCGCAAACCGACACAGGTAGGCGAGGAGAGAATCCTAAGGTGAGCGAGAGAACTCTCGTTAAGGAACTCGGCAAAATGACCCCGTAACTTCGGGAGAAGGGGTGCTCATTTGGGTGAATAGCCCGGATGAGCCGCAGTGAATAGGCCCAGGCGACTGTTTAGCAAAAACACAGGTCTCTGCGAAGCCGCAAGGCGAAGTATAGGGGCTGACGCCTGCCCGGTGCTGGAAGGTTAAGAGGAGGGGTTAGCTCACGCGAAGCTCTGAATCGAAGCCCCAGTAAACGGCGGCCGTAACTATAACGGTCCTAAGGTAGCGAAATTCCTTGTCGGGTAAGTTCCGACCCGCACGAAAGGCGTAACGATCTGGGCACTGTCTCAACGAGAGACTCGGTGAAATTATAGTACCTGTGAAGATGCAGGTTACCCGCGACAGGACGGAAAGACCCCGTGGAGCTTTACTGTAGCCTGATATTGAATTTTGGTACAGCTTGTACAGGATAGGTAGGAGCCTGAGAAACCGGAGCGCCAGCTTCGGTGGAGGCGTCGGTGGGATACTACCCTGGCTGTATTGAAATTCTAACCCACGCCCCTGATCGGGGCGGGAGACAGTGTCAGGTGGGCAGTTTGACTGGGGCGGTCGCCTCCTAAAGAGTAACGGAGGCGCCCAAAGGTTCCCTCAGAATGGTTGGAAATCATTCGCAGAGTGTAAAGGCACAAGGGAGCTTGACTGCGAGACCTACAAGTCGAGCAGGGACGAAAGTCGGGCTTAGTGATCCGGTGGTTCCGCATGGAAGGGCCATCGCTCAACGGATAAAAGCTACCCCGGGGATAACAGGCTTATCTCCCCCAAGAGTCCACATCGACGGGGAGGTTTGGCACCTCGATGTCGGCTCATCGCATCCTGGGGCTGTAGTCGGTCCCAAGGGTTGGGCTGTTCGCCCATTAAAGCGGTACGCGAGCTGGGTTCAGAACGTCGTGAGACAGTTCGGTCCCTATCCGTCGTGGGCGCAGGAAATTTGAGAGGAGCTGTCCTTAGTACGAGAGGACCGGGATGGACGCACCGCTGGTGTACCAGTTGTCTTGCCAAAGGCATCGCTGGGTAGCTATGTGCGGACGGGATAAGTGCTGAAAGCATCTAAGCATGAAGCCCCCCTCAAGATGAGATTTCCCATAGCGCAAGCTAGTAAGAACCCTGAAAGATGATCAGGTTGATAGGTCAGAGGTGGAAGCGCGGTGACGTGTGGAGCTGACTGATACTAATCGTTCGAGGACTTAACCAAATAGATCATTCGTTTTTCTTGAAATTCTTCTTACACATTATCTAGTTTTGAGGGAATAAATTTTTTGCGACAGCAAAAAAAATTACCTCTTGAAAAATGCATAAAAGGCAGTATAATAAATATTGTCCTTAAAAATTGTCTGGTGGCGATGGCGAGAAGGTCACACCCGTTCCCATACCGAACACGGAAGTTAAGCTTCTCAGCGCCGATGGTAGTTGGGGGTTTCCCCCTGTGAGAGTAGGACGCCGCCGGGCTGTTTGAACAATTTAATGGATTACATATTATTTATTTAAAATAATATATTATTATCGACGCGGGGTGGAGCAGCCCGGTAGCTCGTCGGGCTCATAACCCGAAGGTCGCAGGTTCAAATCCTGCCCCCGCAATAATCCATCTTTTTATACATATTGGTCCCGTGGTGTAGCGGTTAACATGCCTGCCTGTCACGCAGGAGATCGCCGGTTCGATCCCGGTCGGGACCGCCATTTTAATATTTTGGTAGATTATCAGGACGAAACAGGGTTTCGTTTTTTTTATTGCCTAAAAAAGAAAAGTAGTTGGTTTTTTTGCCCGTCCTTGATAAATCGTGTAAACTACATATAGAATCGTCATCCTTAGGAGGCATCCTAAGGTTTTTTATCTTTTAAAGGAAACTATACGTTTTCCTTTATATAAGATCAGCGATGATCGGAGCTAACCAAGGCGATTGGGCTTATCATTATAAATCTGATTATTAGTTAGGTGATATATATATGGCTACATATCAATACATTTCAAAGCAGCCGGAAGATACAATGGATTTTGCTAAAAGGCTGGCTGGTCTACTTGAAGCAGGAGATGTCATTGCGCTCGAAGGCGATTTAGGTGCAGGAAAGACGACTTTCACAAAGGGTCTTGCCGAAGGATTGGGGATCACGAGGAATGTGAACAGTCCGACATTTACGATCATCAAGGAATACCAGGGGCGCCTCCCTCTCTATCATATGGATGTGTATCGAGTGGAAGATGCGTTTGAAGATCTTGGTTTTGAAGAATACTTTGAAGGTAATGGTGTGACGGTTGTGGAATGGGCTCATTTGATTGAAGCCCAGCTGCCTGAAGAGCTATTGCTTCTTCAATTATATCTTGATGAAGATGGTGCCAGAAGAATCGTTGCTGAGCCAAAGGGCAATCGATATGAAGAATTGTGTAAGGAGATATTTTAAATGAAGGTATTATCAATCGATACGTCCAATTATGTCCTGGGGATTGGCTTGCTTGATGGTGAGACCGTTATGGGAGAGTATATCTCCAATATAAAGAAGAATCATTCGGTAAGGGTCATGCCGGCGATCCAGACATTGATGGAAGAATGTAATATTAAGCCGGCAGAATTATCAAAGATTGTAGTTGCCGAGGGTCCTGGTTCCTACACTGGTGTAAGGATTGGAGTGACCATTGCTAAAACAATGGCCTGGAGCTTGAAGATTCCGTTATCAGGAGTATCTAGCCTTGAAGTGGCAGCGGCATCCGCTGGAAGGTATTTTGATGGGTATGTTTCACCTTTCTTTGATGCAAGGAGAGGACAGATTTATACTGGGTTATATAAGTTTGAGAATCAATTATTGGAGACTGTAAAAAATGATCGGCTTGTCATGTCAGCAGATTGGGTAAAACAATTGAATGAAATGGACAGCAGGATATTATTCACGAGCAATGATTTGAAACTCCATGAAGAGGTCATTAAGGAGGAGCTTGGTGATAAGGCAGTTTTTGCAGCTGTCACTGAGTTGAACCCTAGACCAGCAGAGCTTGCATTATTGGGACGGGATAAAGATGGTGTTGACCTTCATACTTTTGTTCCTAATTATATCCGCCTGGCGGAAGCAGAGGCTAACTGGCTGAAAGCGCAAGAGACTAAAAATTAAGTGGGAAGAGAAGATGAATAAAACGATAACGTTCCGGCATATGACGGTAGATGATCTGGATGAAGTGATGGAGGTAGAGGTTAATTCCTTTACTATACCATGGAGCAGGGAAGCTTTTTTCAATGAGTTGACGAAGAATCAGTTTGCACAATATCTGATTGTGGAAGTGGATCAAAAAGTAGTTGGCTATTGTGGAGTGTGGATTATCGTTGATGAAGCACATATCACGAATATCGCCTTGCTTCCGGAATACAGGGGATTGAAGCTGGGTAAGGCTCTGATGGCTAAGGTCATGGAGCTTGCCCGCGAAATGGATGCAATGAGGATGACTCTAGAAGTCAGGGTCAGCAATGTGAGGGCTCAAAATTTGTATCGCAAGTTCGGATTCGAAGAAGGAGCTATTAGGAAACAATATTATACAGACAATATGGAAGACGCTTTAGTAATGTGGGTGAATTTATAATGACAAAAGACCAATTAATAATGGGAATAGAGACGAGCTGTGATGAAACGGCTGTTGCGATTGTGAAAAATGGACGGGAGATTCTTGCGAATGTCGTCGCTTCTCAGATTGAGAGCCATAAGCGCTTTGGCGGCGTTGTACCTGAAATCGCTTCTAGGCATCATGTTGAACAGATCACTCTTGTTTTAGAGGAAGCTTTAGCCCAGGCAAAGGTTGATGTAAAGGACCTGGATGCGATTGCTGTTACAGAAGGCCCAGGTCTAGTAGGCGCTTTATTGATCGGCGTTAATGCTGCCAAAGCACTGGCGTTTGCGAATGGAATACCACTCGTTGGCGTCCATCATATTGCGGGCCATATCTATGCGAACCGTCTAATTGCTGAAATGAACTTCCCGCTGCTGTCACTAGTCGTATCTGGCGGGCACACTGAGCTCGTATATATGAAAGAACACGGTCATTTCGAGGTAATAGGCGAGACAAGAGATGATGCTGCAGGGGAAGCGTATGACAAGGTAGCAAGGACATTGCATCTTCCATATCCGGGTGGTCCACATATTGACAGGCTTGCCCATGAAGGAAAGGCAACGATTGACTTGCCACGTGCATGGCTCGAAGAAGGCTCTTATGATTTTAGTTTCAGCGGTTTGAAGTCTGCTGTTATCAATGTTGTGCATAATGCCCAGCAGCGAGGCGAGGAAATAGCGCCTGAAGACCTTGCAGCTAGTTTCCAGGAAAGTGTGATCGATGTACTTGTCACTAAAACACAAAGAGCTGTTAAGGAGTACGGAGTAAAACAGGTTCTTCTTGCTGGAGGAGTTGCAGCGAATAAGGGATTGAGAGAAAAACTATCCACAGAATTTGTAGATTCGGATGTGGAAATTGTTATTCCTCCATTGTCTTTGTGCACAGATAATGCTGCCATGATTGCTGCTGCAGGAAGTGTTATGTATGAAAAAGGCCAGCGAGCTGATTTAACTTTGAATGGAAATCCAGGTCTAGAGATTACTATCCACAACTAAAGTCGCAAGAGAAAAAAATGTTGTCAGACTCTTCTGTGGATATGTTAGTGTTTTAGATGTTAATCTGTGTATAATGTGGATAAAATCAGCTGTTTTTGTGGATAATGTGGAAAACTATCTGGATAAGCTATAAATCAGTCTTTACTATGTGAATAACTATGTGAACAAAAAGTCCCGGTTTTTAAATCGGGGCTTTTTTGTGGATTATTTGCGATTTTTATAGAATATTGTCGAACAAATGCTGTTTATGTCATTTGAGATTAATTAAAAAGCGAAAGTCTTGGTTGGTGAAAACTCTTTTATAGAGCAAATGCGCTATACCTATTTTCAACACAAAAAAATACCGGACACATTCATGTCCGGTATTTCACTTATTAAGCCAGCTCTGTCCACTCTTCCATCAATTCATCGAGTGCCTCTTTGGCGGCTTCAATTTTGCTATTGATTTCTCCAGCTTTTTCGTGATCCTGGAAGATTTCAGGGTCACAGAGCAATTCTTCATATTCAGCGACTTCCAACTCTAGTTGTTCAATTTTTGCTTCCACTTCTTCCATGCGGCGTTTGCGCTGGCGTTCGAGTTTTTTGGCTTCTTTGTCCTGCTGGTAGGAGGTCTTGTCCTGCTTGGAGTTGTCCACAACACTTCCCGATGCTTTGGCAGCCTGTTCGGCCATGGCTCGCAGCTCTTCCTGCTCCAGCTTTTTCTCGACATAGTAATCGTAATCACCAAGGTATTCCGTTGCACCGCCTCGATCGAGCTCGAGTACTTTTGTGGCTATCCTATTGATAAAATAACGGTCATGTGAGACGAACAGGATGGTGCCTGGATAATCGATCAGTGCATTTTCAAGAACTTCTTTGCTGTCCAGATCAAGGTGGTTTGTCGGCTCGTCCAGAATTAAGAAATTCGAGTTCTGCAGCATCAGCTTGGCCAGTGCCAAACGTGCTTTTTCGCCACCGCTAAGCGTGGAAACGATCTTTAGGACATCGTCTCCTGAGAATAGGAAGTTCCCCAGGACGGTACGGATCTCTTTTTCGGATTTCAATGGGTATTCATCCCAGAGTTCATTCAAAACCTTTTTGTTCGAGCTAAGTTCTGCCTGTTCCTGATCATAGTAGCCAATCGAGACATTAGAACCGTATTGAATATTCCCTTTAATCGAAGGCAGTTTCTCCACGATGGTTTTTAATAAAGTTGATTTACCAACGCCATTTGGTCCAACCAGTGCCGTGCTGTCTCCACGTGAAAGATTGAAAAAGATATTTTCAGATACGATGTCATTGTGATAGCCGACAGATAGGGCATCAACCTTCATGACATCGTTGCCGCTTTGTCGTTCGATTTGAAAGCTGAATGAGGCAGATTTTTCATCTCCCTTGGGCCTGTCCATGCGATCGATTTTTTCCAGCTGCTTCCGACGGCTTTGGGCACGCTTGGTTGTGGATGCCCTGGCCAAGTTCCTCTGGATAAAATCCTGGAGCTTGGAGATTTCATCCTGCTGCTTCTCATACAGTTTCATGTCGCGTTCGTAATTCGCAGCTTTCTGATTTAAGTACGAGCTGTAATTGCCAGGAAACTTTGTCAGCTGATGGCGGGAAATTTCATAAACCTGGTTGACGACTTTATCAAGGAAATACCGGTCGTGGGATACAATCAAGATTGCGCCGTTGTAGCCCTGCAAATACTGCTCAAGCCACGATAGCGTGTCAATATCAAGATGGTTCGTCGGTTCATCGAGAATCAAAATATCCGGACGGGTCAATAAAAGTTTCGCCAATGCGAGTCTAGTTTTTTGTCCCCCGCTTAAAGTGGATATTTTTGTGGAATAATCAAAAGAATGGAAGTTAAGGCCGTGAAGGACGGAACGAATATCGGCTTCATATTGGTAGCCGCCTTTTTCCTTGAACTGGACCTGCAGCAGGTCATAATCTTTTAAAACCCTGTCGTATTCTGTCTGGTTAGAAAGAATGTCAGGATCCGACATCTTTTCTTCCAATCTGCGCAAGTCTTTTTCCATCCTGTGCAGATGGTCAAAAACGGCCAGCATTTCATCCCAGATGCTTTTCTCGGATTCCAGCCCGGTATTCTGGGCGAGATAGCCAATCATCGTCCCTTTAGGACGGATGATTTCTCCGCCATCATGGGATTCATACCCGGCAATGATTTTCAGCAGGGTTGATTTTCCTGCTCCGTTCCTTCCAACAAGCGCAACACGGTCGTTGGTCTGTATTTCAAACTTTATATTCGATAAAATAAGATCAGCAGCAAAATATTTTGATAGCTGATTAACCTGTAATAAAATCATTATTTTTCACCTCTATTGCCTTAGAGATAGTGTAACCCATTAATATAGGCACGGCAATATGTGCGAACTGCTATAGGTTATATGGTATTGAAATTTCACTTTGTATTGTGAACACTGAAACAAAGTTCACACACAAGTTTGACAAAATAGTGTATCATTTGATAGAAAGGAGCTTACATATGGCAGAATTTACTCATTTTAACGAAGAGGGCAGAGCAAAGATGGTCGATGTCAGTGAAAAACCGGAGACGGTCCGTACGGCAGTCGCCCATTCAAGCATAACCGTGAATGAAGATATATATGTGAGAATCACTGAAAATAAAATGAAAAAAGGGGATGTACTGGCTGTCGCGCAAGTAGCAGGCATCATGGCGGCGAAAAAAACGTCTGAAATCATCCCGATGTGCCACCCGATTCCACTGACAGGGATTGACCTTTCATTCGATTGGGAGCAAAATGGAAATGACTATGTTTTAAATATCTCCGCAGCTGTAAAAACAAAAGGGAATACAGGTGTGGAAATGGAAGCGTTAACAGCAGCTTCAGCATGTGCGCTGACTGTTTATGATATGTGCAAGGCCGTTGATAAGGGCATGGTAATTGGAAAGACCTATCTGGTCGAAAAAACCGGTGGTAAGAACGGCGATTTCAAGAGAGAAGAAAAGTTGAGATAGAAATACGGACAGGGTGGAGGATGGAGAATGACGAATGATGCTATGAAGATTCCGCAGGCAACCGCAAAACGTTTGCCGCTGTATTACCGGTTCTTATTGAACTTGCATTCTTCAGGAAAGCAAAGGGTATCATCAGCGGAATTAAGTGAAGCGGTAAAAGTGGATTCAGCGACAATCCGCAGGGATTTTTCCTACTTTGGAGCTTTGGGTAAAAAGGGGTACGGCTATAATGTCAATTACCTGCTGACCTTTTTCCGAAAGACGCTGGATCAGGATGAATTGACGAAGGTTGCCTTGATCGGAGTCGGTAATCTGGGAACAGCGTTTCTGAACTACAATTTTTCAAAGAACAATAATACGAAAATCGAGATTGCCTTTGACGTAGATCCAGGCAAAGTGGGCACGAAGATTGGTGACGTAGCAGTGTACCATATGGATGATCTCGACAAAGTTGTCGTAGAGGAAGGCATCCAGGTGGCAATCCTGACAGTCCCGTCTGCTGTCGCACAGCCGATAACAGACCGATTGGTGCAGGCAAATATCAAAGGAATCCTGAACTTCACGCCGGCGAGGCTGAACGTGCCTTCATCGATCAGGATCCATCATATTGATTTGGCAGTTGAATTGCAATCATTGATCTATTTCTTAAAGCATTACCCGACAGATACCGAACCAACAGAATCGGCAGAATAAAAAGTAGCTCCTTCAGAGGAAGGAGCTACTTTTTCTTTATATTCTTCAATTTGAAATGAAAAAGGATCATCCTGATGCCAGAACCAAAGTCGAACGTGGCAAGAGCCACTAGCAAGTAGCTGAAGAATCCCCATCCTGAATCGTTTACATTCTGGATGGCGAAATAGGTGAATAAGCTGCCTAACAAGATGTAGACAATGCCTGAAAATAAAGGCGATTGTTTCATAACTTAGAATCCCCCAATAAAACCTTGAATTTTCTCTGCTTCTTTTATCATTCTCTCAATGTCTTCCCTAAATACGGATTGAAGCAGAACAACCATTGTATTCATTGTAACATGGGCGATGATTGGCACGATGATCCGCTTTGTTTTTACATAAAGGAAAGCAAAAGTGAACCCCATTGCAGAGTACAAGATCACATGCTCTGGTTCCATATGTGCAAGCGCAAAAATAACAGAGCTGATCAATCCAGCGAAAAAGAAATTCATTTTCTTATGCAGGCTGCCGAAAATGATCTTACGGAAGACGATTTCCTCTAATATAGGGCCGATGATCGAACTGACCAAAATGACAACCGGGAACATTTCAATCAGCTTAATGATTTCCTGGGTATTCTCAGATCCCATTTCGATGCCAAGCATATTTTCGATATTGGCGGCGATTGATTGCGCGAACAGTGCGAGGAATACACCTGCGAAAGCCCAGGCGGCTGAGCTTGCTGGAGAGGACGCATCACGTAAGTCCGCATGAGATCTGCGTTCTTTCCTCAAAAGCAAAAGCACGATGACTAGTGTCAGTGAAAAGCTGATCACAAGCCAGTATGGAATCGAGAGGGTTTCCATTTCTTCCAGGCTCTTTCCCATTGCAGCACCGGTGAAGGCGACAATCGGGATGCCAATCAGGCTTGAAAGCTGCATGACTATATAGGCGATAATGATGTACCAATATTCCTTTTTCAATAGAAAAACTCCTTATCAATGCAGATAATATATGTCCTGAAATTTTACGTAATAATAAGCCGACCTGTAAAATAAAATACGAGGACAGCTTTGGTTTGGATAGACACTGTCTTTATTCTACTAATAAATGATTGGAAAGTTCAAATTGTAGGGTCAGGAGAAAAAAGGTGAAACCAAGTTTTAATCATTTTGGAATAGCACATACAGGATAAGGTGAATTATTTTTTGAAAAGGGTCGGAGGAAATATGATCTATTTGGAAACGTCAAGGCTGAAACTGCGTGACTGGTCAGCAGAAGATCTGGAGCACTTTGCAAAAATGAATGCGGACCAGGAGGTCATGAAGTATTTTGCCAATACTTTATCAGAAGAAGAAACGCATCAATTTTATCAAAACATCATCTCCGAGCTGGAGGAATGCGGCTATGGGCTGTATGCTGTTGAAGTCAAGGAGACGAAAGAATATATAGGTTTTATAGGATTTCACAGGGCAACTTTCGAAGCGGATTTTACCCCTTGTATTGAAATTGGCTGGAGGCTCAAGAAAGAGGCATGGGGAAATGGGTATGCAACGGAAGGGGCTAAGGCCTGTCTGGAGTATGGATTTAATGAACTGGGCTTTAGCAAGGTCGTCAGTTTCACAGCTGAGATCAACAGACCTTCTATAAATGTCATGAAAAAAATCGGCATGAAGCCCGTTAAGACTTTTCAACATCCTAAAGTGGATATGGGCAGTCCTTTGAAGAGGCATGTCCTGTTTCAAATAGAATGTTAAGGACGTCAGCAGAGAATTTTCCACGATTCGACAAGGGCATGGGAATCATAATTTTTTAAGAAAAAATCTTGCTTCACGCTTGCAAAAAAAATTGAGATTCATTATTATATAAATTGTGTTAGCACTCTATTGAGGCGAGTGCTAATAAAAATAATTTACATATAATTTGAGGAGGTTGTTTCACTTGATCAAGCCACTAGGAGATCGCATTATTATCGAGCTTGTTGAGTCTGAAGAAAAAACTGCAAGCGGTATCGTGTTACCCGACACAGCGAAAGAGAAACCTCAAGAAGGTAAAGTCGTAGCTGTTGGAACTGGCCGTGTCCTTGAAAGCGGCGAGCGTGTTGCTCTTGAAGTTGAAGTCGGAAACCGCATTATCTTCTCAAAATACGCAGGCACAGAAGTGAAGTACCAGGGAACTGAGTATCTGATCCTACGTGAAAATGACATTTTAGCAGTAGTAGAATAATCACTGCGATTATAAACAGAACTTTAAATTAAAAAATCTGAGGAGGTTTTTCTACAATGGCAAAAGAAATTAAGTTCAGTGAAGAAGCACGCCGCGCGATGCTTCGCGGGGTAGATTCTCTTGCAAATGCAGTAAAAGTAACTCTTGGACCAAAAGGACGCAACGTGGTTCTTGAGAAGAAATTCGGTTCACCTCTTATCACGAACGATGGTGTAACAATCGCGAAAGAAATCGAACTTGAAGATGCATTCGAAAACATGGGTGCTAAGCTTGTTGCTGAAGTAGCAAGCAAGACGAACGACGTTGCTGGTGACGGTACGACTACGGCAACAGTTCTTGCTCAAGCGATGATCCGTGAAGGTCTTAAGAACGTAACTGCTGGCGCTAACCCAATGGGCATCCGCAAAGGTATGGAAAAGGCTGTTATTACAGCTGTTGAAGAGCTTAAGGCTATCTCTAAGCCAATTGAAGGCAAAGCTTCTATCGCACAAGTTGCGGCAATCTCTGCTGCTGACGAAGAAGTTGGCCAATTGATTGCTGAAGCTATGGAGCGCGTTGGCAACGACGGCGTTATCACAATCGAAGAATCTAAAGGCTTCACGACAGAATTGGATGTTGTTGAAGGTATGCAGTTCGACCGCGGATATGCATCTCCTTACATGGTAACTGATTCTGATAAGATGGAAGCAGTTCTTGAAAATCCATATATCCTGATTACTGACAAGAAGATTGGCAGCATCCAGGAAATCCTTCCTGTCCTTGAGCAGGTTGTACAGCAAGGCAAGCCATTATTGCTTGTTGCTGAAGATGTTGAAGGTGAAGCACTTGCTACATTGGTAGTCAACAAGCTTCGCGGAACATTCAATGCAGTAGCTGTTAAAGCTCCTGGCTTCGGTGACCGCCGTAAAGCTATGCTGGAAGACATCGCTGCATTGACTGGCGGTGAAGTGATCACTGAAGAGCTTGGACGCGACCTTAAGTCTGCTACAATCACGTCTCTTGGACGCGCTTCTAAAGTTGTGGTTACTAAAGAAAACACAACAATCGTTGAAGGTGCTGGAGACAGCGCTGCTATCGAAAGCCGCGTGAACCAGATCCGCGTTCAAATGGAAGAAACAACTTCTGAATTTGACCGTGAAAAGCTGCAAGAGCGTCTTGCTAAGCTAGCTGGCGGCGTTGCAGTCATCAAAGTTGGTGCTGCTACTGAGACAGAATTGAAAGAACGTAAGCTTCGCATTGAAGATGCTCTTAACTCAACTCGCGCTGCAGTTGAAGAAGGTATCGTATCAGGCGGTGGCGTAGCGCTTCTGAATGTATACAACAAAGTATCTGAAATCCAGGCGGAAGGCGACGAAGCTACTGGCGTAAACATCGTCCTTCGCGCAATGGAAGAACCAGTTCGTCAAATCGCTCATAACGCTGGCCTTGAAGGATCAGTCATCGTTGAGCGCCTGAAGCGTGAAGAAGTCGGCACAGGCTTCAACGCTGCAACTGGCGAGTGGGTAAACATGATTGAAGCTGGTATCGTTGACCCAACTAAGGTTACTCGTTCTGCACTACAAAACGCAGCATCCGTATCTGCAATGTTCTTGACTACTGAAGCAGTAGTTGCTGACATTCCAGAAGAAGGCGGCGCTGGAATGCCTGACATGAGCGGCATGGGCGGAATGGGCGGCATGATGTAATCTGCCGCTTCACCCCTTTTTAAATAAAAGGCAAAAGCAAAGAGAAGCTCCCTGTAAGTTAAGTAAACTTATGGGAAGCTTCTTTTTTTGTTGTGCTGTATAAGCAGATAAATGAACCAACATACAATTTTTCGAATATGGTATTGCATAAATCAAATCAATACAGGGAGCAGGTTATGCAAAATCATTATCATTATTCGAATAACAGGAATTCGACTGTCGTAGCTTTTGCTAGAGGCGATGTGAATGGTGACAAGATTCCAGACGCAGTGTATGTTACTGGCATGAAAGAATCAGATGTTTCGATCATTAAAAACTTGACGCTTGTCATCCAGGACGGAGCAACAGGAAACCTCACGCAGGTTCCGCTTAATGAAAATATGGGGTATCATCCGACTCTGTTTCTCGGTGATTTTACTGGAGATGGAGTAAGGGATATATTGATCACCATAGCTACAGGGGGCAGCGGGGGGACAACTTACAATTATGTTTATACATTTGTTCATAACAATCTGCGCTTGTTATTCGATTCGGATGTCTATAACCAAATGTATCAATATGGGGTTACCTATAAAGATGACTACAAGGTTGAAGTGTTCAGCAGCCTAAACAACACAAAATATCTTATTGATTTGACTCTGAGAGAGCCGGAATATTTGAATGAGATATACGATACAAACGGGAAGCTTAAGTCAGCGGTCAATGGATGGGTGGATCCAATAAGCGGTTTATATCCAATCGACTTTGATTCCAATAAAATATATGAACTTTTGGCCTATCAGAAGATTTCAGGAAGATATCACGCTGATTCATTGGGCTTTATCCAGAATAGACTAAAATGGAACGGCTCCAGGTTCGTATTGGATTATCAAGATTTGGCGATTTTTGGTTCTCAAGTTGAGTAAACGGTGATAATCCATTTCAGAAATTTTGTTGCGGCTGATAGGCTTGTATATCGCTCTAAAAATGCCCGGCATCTACTTCATTCAATGCTGGGCAACCGACTTTTCAGAAGAGAAAATAATTCCTAACCGATATGTCGAATATCGTCAATTCTGGTAGAATGAAAATATAGCCGATATGACTCTTGCAAATATTGTTGAAACTCGTCATATTGGAGATAGGAGGTGCGATATGAGACACGATATACAACCGAATGAACAGGCATTCTCAACAAAAGAAGTGGCAGAAGCTGTTGGGATTGCAACCCCTACAGTTCGAAAGTACGGCCAAATCCTGGAGCGGAATGGATATGAGTTTTTGAAGGATGGCGACCGGAGGATTTTTGTCCAATCCGATATTAGTGCGCTTATAGCGCTGCGCGATACGGACAAGCCATTGGACGATACTGCTAAAGACCTTGTTGCCGAGCAAAAGGAGAGGCTGGATGAATCGGGCAGTACAGAGGTTGCAATCAACGATACATATGGGAATAACTTACCGCAGGATCCCGACCAATTAAAGGAGGTATTGCTTTTTGTGGTCAATGAACTGGCTGCCGCGCGTGAAATGAATATTCAGTTGAAAAACGATATGGCCCAGATGAAGACTAGTGTTTCCCAGCTTCAGCAGGATCATCATGTGATTAGTTCCAGTATCGGAAATTCTGCACAAAGAACAAATGCGAAAATTGAAAGATTACTTGAACAGCAAAATGCCCATTACGAAGACTTGCTTCAGCAGGAGAGAGAGAGAAGTGAGCTCCTGCAAAAAGAGATTCAGAAAATGCGGGAAGAGCAAAAGGATGAGTGGAACTCCCAGAGTGATTTTAACAAACGTCTGGAAGAGGAAATCAAGAATAGAAAATGGGGATGGCTAACAGCAATATTCCGGAAATAAGGTACATGCAAGTCCTGGTAAAGGATCTTGCTGCCCTATATGAAATCGAGCACACTGATGGTGTTTGTGCCGTGTTTTAGACAGAATTATTGTATATCGCCTGACGATACGCAATACAAAAACCTTTCAAACTGCCTCCGGAAAAAAGTCAGGTATTGTTCACCCCAACTTCAAAATCCAACAATTTCCCGAGAAATATCTACAATTTATGATTGGCGTTCGACAATATATCAGCACACATGAAAGGACATGGAGTCAATGTCTTTTGAGCGCTAATCTATGAATACATAATAAAACCCCTATGGAGAAGTATAATCCATAGGGGTTTTATCTTTAATAGAACGTATAACTTTTTTGCAATAAGATTAGTGGCCCAATGAAGTCAAAGAGCGACTTCACTGGTCGTCCCTCCAGCGCTGGTCGGGGCTGCCAAGGCGCCTGCGCTTTTCTTAGCTATAACAATTTCTTTATCCGGCCAACAAGTGGGATGACAATCAGACCAGCAATGACGACCTGCATGACGTTTCCTGGAATTGAGCCGAATGGCTGGATCCAGTTTCCGTATAGAACCACTTCCGTAAAGTAGTAGCCAACGATTTTAATGACAAGCGCAACGATAACTGCCAAAGAGTACACATACATTTTCTTGCCAGGCATTTTTTCAGCCATCAATCCAGCTACATAGCCCATCGTGCCGACGATAACGAAAGTGAACGGCGCCCACAATGCCCATCCCGAAATGATGTCGAACAAGCCCATTCCAAAGGCTCCTGCTATTGCACCTGTTTTCCTGCCGTAAACGAAAGCGGCAATAAACAAAGGGATGTTGCCCATATGGATCAGGCCTCCATTCCCCATGATCGGGAGCCTGATATTGATGAACATGGTTGCTACAACGGTCAATGCAATAAAAAGAGCATTGATGACTAAAACTTTTGTTTTAGATGTTTCTTTGGTTGTTGAGTATGCTGCATTCATTTGCTTACCTCTTTCTTTTGTTCAGGACTCTTTTCGTATACTTCGAAACAGCCTTTTTACTTTCTATCATACTCTTTATTGGTAACTTAATAAATACATAATAATAGGAACTTGTACAGAATTTTGGGAATTTAATGCCCCTCATATATGGGGATATTCGCGAATGCATGCCTTGATTTCGGGCAAGATAACCGTATCTTGTAAGGAAATTCATCATGGGGAGTGGCTGAAGTGAACAAGGTATCAAAGGTATTCTGGATTTCTCTCGTCATTGCGAGTGGATTTGTGATTTGGGGTGTGGTAGCTCCAATTCAATTAGGTGAAGTAATGGATGTGGCCAAGGGATTCTTTTTAGACACTTTTGGATGGTTTTATCAATTAGCAGCCTCTTTCTTCCTCCTGTTTGCGTTATTTTTGATTTTTAGCAAATATGGAAAAATAAAGTTAGGAGCAGATGAGGACAAGCCTGACTTCAGCCGTGCAACGTGGTTTGCAATGTTGTTCAGTGCTGGCATGGGTATAGGGTTGCTTTTCTTTGGGGTCTCGGAGCCTATTTCTCATTTTGTAAATCCGCCAATTGGTGAAGGGGGCACACCTGAGGCAGCAAAAACTGCTTTAAGATACACTTACATGCATTGGGGTTTTCATGCCTGGGCTATTTACGCTGTCATCGCACTTGTCCTGGCATACTATAAATTCAGGAAAAAGAAACCTGGTCTGATGAGTATAACCCTCATGCCTTTGATAGGGGAACGCTCAAAGGGAATACTCGGAACCATCGTAGATGTAGTCGCTGTATTTGCAACGATTTTTGGTGTAGCGGCATCTGTAGGATTGGGTGCGGCACAGATAAATGGAGGTCTAAACTATGTTGCGGGAGTACCAAACAACTTCACGATTCAGCTTATTATAATAGCAATTGTAACTGTTCTCTTTCTCCTATCTGCCAGCACTGGTCTGCAAAAGGGAATTAAGTATTTAAGCAATGCGAACTTGATTTTAGCTGTCCTTTTGCTTTTTGGGTTATTAATCTTAAGTCCAACAGGCTTTGTCCTTGACCTGTTTACGACAACACTTGGGAGCTATGTGCAAAACCTGCCGAGCATGGGCTTAAGATTGACTCCATTTAATGAAGAGCAAGCTGGTTGGATAAAAGACTGGACAATCTTTTACTGGGCATGGTGGATTGCATGGGCACCTTTTGTAGGAACATTCATTGCCCGTGTTTCCAAAGGAAGGACGGTAAGGGAGTTCATGGTTGCCGTACTCATCATTCCCACACTTGTTTGTGCCTTCTGGTTTGCGGTATTTGGAGGAACGGCTATTTACTTCGAATACTTTGAAGGTGCCAACATATCCGGTCAAAGCTTAGAAACAGCCCTATTTTACGTATATGACCTATTACCATTCTCCGGTGCATTGGTCATTATTACATTAATTCTTATTACTACATTCTTTGTTACTTCGGCTGACTCAGCTACATTCGTCTTAGGGATGCAAACAGCGAAAGGAGACTTGAATCCACCAAATGTCGTGAAAATTATCTGGGGGCTTTTTCTATCAGCCTCTGCTGTTGTACTTATGCTCTCTGGCGGACTGAGTGCTATGCAAACAGCCATCATTGTCAGTGCCTTTCCATTGACCTTCGTCCTGATCGCCATGTCTTTCGCGATTTTGAAAGACTTCAGGAAAGAAGTCCCTGGAAAAAAGGCGAAAGAGAAGAAAGGTGAAGTAAAAGTGAAGAATACTGATACAGAACCAAATCCAATATAGCATTTCAATCAGGATCCTTCCTGTAATGGGGAGGGTCCTTTTTTGATTGCCGGTGAATCATTTAGCTTTTAACAAAAGTTAAATTGCTTAAGCTTGATATGATGATAATTACCACTGCTAATCTTGTACAGTCGCTGGATCTTTAATGTCAGCTATTGAGGGGACTAGAATATTAAAAAGATTGAAACCTTTTAACGCGCTTGTCGTCTAAAGGTTGATTTTTTAACAGGAGGTGCAAATAGATTGCATCGATTTCAATTTTCCGGAAAAGAGAGATCTGCTTCAAAAGAAGAGATCTTAAATGAATTGATGGATTCCTATGGAGATATGGTTAAGAAACTGGCATTTACATACGTCAAAGATATCAACCTAGCCGAGGATATTGCGCAGGATGTGTTCATCAGCTGTTATAATAACCTTCATCTTTTTAAGGAGAACTCAACCTATAAAACCTGGATTTACCGGATTGCCGTAAATCGGTCAAAGGATGTTGTGAAAAGTAATGCATATAAACGTATTTTGCCATTCAAAAAGTTTACAGTAACATCCAGGGAAAAAACTCCTGAGCTAAAGTTAATTGATAAAAGTACACAAAAGACCGTGACAAAATCATTAATGAATCTCCCATCGAAATACCGTGAAATCCTTTTCTTCTTTTATTATGAGGAATTGAAGCTAAGAGAAATCAGCGAGATTACCAGTCTGAAGGAAGCAACGGTTAAAACGAGACTGAGCCGCGGTAAACAGCTTTTGAAAAAGGAGCTTGAAAGGAGAAGGTTCGAATATGAGTGAAAAGGATATGATCAATTTAAAGGAACAACTTGATAACGAAATGTACAGCAAAATTACTTTCTCACAAAAAGAAAAGCAGCGTGTATGGGAAGCATTGAACTCTCCGGGAAATAGAAAGAAAGGCTCTCTTCTTCAAAAAATCATCATTAATGTGTGTGCGGCTGTTGTATTTGCTGGGGTGGGAACATTCGTCTTCCATGAAGTAATCACAATTCAGGAATCACCGGTTGAGCAAGCAACAGATGTCCCGGGAAAAACTCTGGATAAGGACCAGCCTCAAAAAACAACTACAGCGAATGAAGATACCGTTAATGATAAAGCCTGGGAAGACCGCACGATTACGGAAGGGCTGGGTCCCTATGACGCAAAAACTGTAAAAGAGTTTATTGCACAGCATGCCGAGTTGTACAGTGCGCCACTCCCTGAGCAGTATGCTGATGACCCAGAGCATTACCATTGGATTGAAGCAACTGTACTATTGGGGGGATTAGAGCTGAATTATAAGGTTGAGGGAGCGGTAATTGAAAAAGACTTCCATAATCTCAACAAGCTTACATCCATCGTTGTTGAGGAGCATAAAAAGCGATATGAGCACCTGAATTTGAAAAATGAAAATCCGTTTGACTATAAAGACCAGTTCAAGGCACCAAGTGAGAGAATGAAGCAGGCACACGCATATATCGCCGGCTTGCTGAACGACCTCAATATCGCAATCAACAAGGAAGGAAAGGGTGCTAACAACGGGTATTCTTATATGCTTGACGGTAATAAAACAAATGAACTGGAATCGTTTATACGTAATGATTAACAATGGATTGGATCTATCCTATTTTGGATGGGTCCTTTTAATTTCGTTAATGCTTGTTCTAAAATTCGATAAAAAAGCTCAAAATCTCCTATTGTCCCACTTTAGATACCGTGTTAATATCAGAATATTAAAAAAATACAAAAACAAAGGAGGAAGCAGATTAGTTATTTCTCCAGGGACGTACATAATCAGTTTGCATTTTCGGGAGGTCAGTTTAGATGAAAAAGACATTGGCAGTTATATTAAGTGGGGCTATGCTCTTGCTTGCGGCATGTGGAGGCGGAAGCGACGAGGCGAGCGGGGACAGTAAAGAAAAAATGGTTAAGATCGGAATTACCCAAATTGTTGAGCACCCATCTCTGGATGCGACAAGAGAGGGATTTATTGCTGCTCTTAAGGATGCAGGGTATGAAGAAGGCAAGAATCTCAAGCTGGATTACCAGAATGCACAGGGGGATATGAATAACAATGCATCGATTGCCCAAAAGCTGGTTTCGGATAAGAATGATCTTATTTTAGCGATTGCGACACCTAGTGCCCAGGCGGCAGTCCAGGCGACGAAGGATATACCGATTTTGTTCTCTGCCATAACCGATCCTGTCTCTGCCGAGCTTGTACAAAGTTTCGAAAAGCCAGGCGGAAATGCAACTGGATTATCTGATACTCATCCAGATGCCATCAAAAATACAATCGCTTCAATCAAAAAATTCGTCCCTGATGCGAAAAAGGTCGGTATCATATACAACAATGGCGAGCCGAATTCTGTCATAAATGTGAAGAATGCGAAAGAGGCTATAAAGGATGAGGGACTGGAAGTGGTCGAAACAACCATATCAACGAGCGCTGAAGTTAAGCAGGCAGCTGAATCAATGGTTGGCCGTGTCGACGTATTGTATATACCAAAGGATAACACTGTTGTAGCTGCACTTGAATCTGTCATCACAGTAGCAAATGACAAGGACATCCCAATCTTTTCCGGTGATGGAGATTCGGTAAAGCGCGGAACGTTTGCTTCCTACGGATTTGATTATCATGACTTGGGCTACACGACTGGTAAAATGGCAGTAGAAATCCTTAAGGGTAAGAAGCCGAGCGAAATTCCAGTAGGCTTCCCTGAAAACCTGGAACTGATTGTTAATAAGAAGGCTGCTGAAGAAGAAGGAATTACACTCACAGAGGATATGCTGAAAGACGCCAAGATTGTTGGAGAATAATGATTTGAGGTTCAAAGATGGCCATTCATTAAGTGATGAATGGCCATTTTTTGAATCATGTGAGCGAAGCAGCTCCGCTAATCATATTTATAGCTGTTGAAATGGAGGATTTGGACATCGACTTTCACATCTTTTAATGAACCCTCCTCTAAGTAAAAGGTATTTGTTGTTTTTACTTCTTTGTATTTATTAGGGTATGTCCTGTACCATTTTTCTCCGATGTTCAGAACATCAGCACGATTTTTCACTCCATTTGAATAGGTTGAAATCAGTTTCTTTTTTAGCTCCTCTTCGATCTCTTTTTTTAAAGTCTCTAAAGAAATGTTCCTGACTTTTTCCAGTAAATCTGCTTGTACACTAATTTCAAGGGAGAAGTGGGGGGCATCGGTTTCTTTTCGATATTTGATTTTCATTTTTGGGGAGGCTAGCTTGACAACTGCAGCTAATTCACCCGCTTCTTCTGCTCTTTGGGTCAATGACACTTTCTTTTCCAAAAGCCAGTCGATAAAGAGTGATTCCTCGAAAGGCAATGAATTCGTGTACTTTTGCTGTTGGAAAACCGCCAGACCATCAAAATATAATACCGGATAGCTTTTGTCAGCCTGCCAGCTTTCTTTATCGATTTTGACTAATGGAAGCTTAGCGGAGCCCATTGGCTCATTATATTGTCTTAAGAAGTCCATGAGGGTAGTAGGTTTTATTTCATCCTGAAATAATTCGGTGTCCCCTTTTTTATAAAGAACTGTATAGATAGCAGGATAATTAAAAAGGGCCTTTATATTTAAAACTTCCTGAATGCTTTCCTCTGTGGTCATCACTCGAAGCGTCGGCCGCAGCGAACGATTCCTGCCCACTTCCTCAATGACCTCATTGAAGCGATGTGTAACAATTCTTTGACTAAGAAGAAGGGTGATGACATGTCCGAAAAATAATGGTGGTTCTGTCCGATTGTACAGTTTGCTTACTGCAAGGTTTAAAGTTTCTCCTTTTGCGGATGCAATAAAGATTGGTATAGGTTCAGTAGGCCTGCTCCCCTCTTGCTTGGCAACATTGGCAAAATTCAGCCCTTGCAGGTAGGCAGTATATTCTTCTTTTTCGGGGTCATAATCCATACCTATCGCCACAATATACGTTAGATCCTGGATATTTTTAATATTTGAGCAGCCACTCAGCATTAAACAGCCGATGATCAAAAGAATAAGGCATGAATTTCTCATGAACGATTTCCACCTCTTGTCGGGTCTTCAGGGTTTGTTGAGGAGGTTCTCGACTTATAATACTGAGTCGGTGCTTTTAGGAAGGATTTTATGGCTTCCCTCAAGCTAATAGGAGCAATCGAAGCCAGATAAGGCGAGCCAAAGGATGAAATCGTCGAAAAGTAAAGAACGGTCAGGAGAAACCCGATTATCACACCAAATAATCCTAGGAAAGTGCTCAGAAATATAACGACGAATCTTATAACTGTAATCGCGGAGCTAAGAGACTGATTCACTAAAGTGAAAGATGAAATATAGGTTATCGCAGCCACGACTAACATCGTCGGTGACGTCAAGCCTGCCCTGATGGCTGCATCTCCGACAATCAGGCCGCCTAAAACAGCAACTGTCTGACCGATCGCCCTCGGCAAACGAACACCAGCTTCATTGAATAGCTCAAACAAGGAAAGAATGATGAACATTTCAATTGGTGCAGACAAGGGCAATCCAAAGCGGGAAACAGAGATGGTGGCTACAAGTAAATAAGGAATTTGTTCAATATTAAACGCAGAGAAAGCAATCCATGTTCCCGGCAAAAAAGCAGAAACAGTGATTCCGAGCATCCTGATCATTCTTTCTAATGAAACATAGGCATAGCTAATGTAACTGTCCTCAGGTGATTTTGTTTGCAGAAGCAAGTTAATCGGCGCAAAAGACACTGTAGGATTCCCGTCCACCATAAGAGCAAACCGTCCCTGGTTCAGTGCCTGGACAACAAAATCAGGTCTCCCTGTGTAGTCCATTGTTGGAAAGAAGGAGAGGGGCCTGTCCCGGATTCTTGATTCCAGGTCGTAAATGCTTGTTAATATGTCCAATTCAACATTAGACATCCGCCTTTGAATTTCATTGAGAACTTTTTTATCAATCAAATCATCGATATACAGCAATGCGACCTTTGTTTTACTTCTCTTGCCGATTGTGTACTTTTCCAGGCACAAGGAAGAGGTGTTCAGCCTTCTGCGGATTAAGGAGATATTCGTTTTTAAATCTTCTACAAAACCATCCTTTGGTCCTCTGATGGACGTTTCAAGTGCGGATTCTTCCGGCTGGCGTTTAGGCAGGTCTGCAGCCTGGATACTGAGCAGTTCTTCTTGAAACCGGAATAATACATTTCCGCCTAAGAGTAAATCGAGCACCTCTTCCAAAGGTTTGGAGGTTACATCTGCCACTTGGAAATAAGCAGTAAGCTTCTCTTTAGGAGAACCTTCTGAATCAGTACCAATTTTCGGCAATATATATTGGTCCAAATATTGAATATCAATCAAGCTTTCGAAATAAACGATCTCAAAAGAGCCTTTATCGGTCTTGTGTTCTTTACAGACGAAATCCTGACTGTTTTTTAGTCGTTCTTTAGCCTTTTCTATAAGACTTGATTTATGAAGAGGATTCGAGTTTATTGTTCTTGCCATTTCGTTCATCCCTTTTCATGAAAAATAACAGAATTAACGCTGATGCTAAGGTTTGGACCATAAAGAAAATCATGCTGGCCGGAAGAAAGTAAGCGAAAACGAAATGATAAAAAGAATAAGATTCTAAATCTAACATCATCAGACCAAATAAGGTTATATATAAGGTGACAATCAGCTTGGGTTTCAATCGGTAATGCTTCTTTTGATCTGTAAAAAACAGACCAATGAGATACATGAACAAGCCAATTCTAATCAAGGCACCACTCAGCCACTGATACAATGCGAAAAAATCCAAGTGAGAGATATACTCTCCAATGCTTAAAACACGCCATTGCTCATAGGCGGGATACCGATAGTGAACGGATTCAACTGGTCCAAATTCCATTATTGATGCGGTAAGTGGACCTAAGATCAATCCGGTAAGAATGGTCAACAAAATGAATAATTGCCTGAACTTGATACGTTCCTGAGAAAATGGATGCATTAATACCACCAGATATATTTCCAGAAGTCCGGATAGGGCATAAATGATCCCTTTGACAACAGGAAAATACCCATCAGCTAAAACAGGGAATAGCAAGGCAGGATCTTTTAAATCTGTGTTTGTCAGTGCGATGAATATTCCGAAAATCATGACAAGGGGCAATATGAAACCGCTGGCTATCGCCATATATTTAATTCCGGCGAGAGTGACCAAAAAACAAGCAACGATCAACATCGCATTGATAAAGAAAAAAGAAGTGTCGGCCAGGAAATATGCATTCAGCCAGATGATTAAATCCCTAAGAGTGATATAAGCGCTAGCAAATAAAAAGAAAATTATAGGGATGGAAAAAAGGATCGAAAAAGATTTCCCAAGTCTATTCCTGATCATTGAAAAGAAGCCCTCATGCGGACTTTTCTTGACAATGAAATAAATCAGCCAAAGGAAAACAAGAGAGATAGGAAAGGCCAAGAGAACACTTAGCCAGCTGTCACGTCCGGCTGCTGAAAGCAGGTTAGGAATCAGAATAACGTGATTGAGCAATCCGGTTGAAAGTAAAAGCAATAAAAATAACTGTCTAGGAACCAGGATCTTTATCAAGCTGTTCAAATTATCACCAATTCTTAAAAGGATAGATTTTATTATCACCATACGATAGAAAATTATGATGCTAGTTCGTTATTTCTTTTCCCAATAAAAGAAGCCCAGTTCCCATTCTTATTCGATGATCAGCACAATACACTTGAATGATGGCCTCAATTCGAAAAGGCCTGAAGAAAAAGGGGAGGGGTATGGGCTTGCGAAGGAGTAAGAGAATTATGTCATTATTAATGGTTTTATTGCTGATGGTTCCTGTTGGGGCAAGAGCCGGTGATTTGGGAGGAGGTTCCTCGGGAGTTCCGGGAACATGGTATGTAGGTGCAGAACCATCTTGGGTTGATCCTGCTAAAGCACCAATTGTATTTGTCCATGGGTATAATAATTCCGCATCTGTCTGGTGGGAAGGCAACGATATGTATGAAACCGCCCTGGCTAATGGCTATCAGACAGCATTCATTGATCTCTATTCAGATCGTGATATGTGGGAGAATGGGGCGATGTTAGCGCAAAAACTCAAGGTAATCTATGATTACTTCGGGCAGAAAAAGCTTATTGTTGTAGGTTATAGCAAGGGAGGTGTGGATGCACAGACTGCACTTGTCCACTATGGTGCGCATCCATATGTTTCGAATATGATTTCGCTGTCCTCGCCTCATCATGGCACCCAGCTTTCAGATCTTGCTCACAGCAGCGCGGCATGGTGGCTGGCTGCACTGCTAGGCAACAATAATGATGCAACTCGGTCGCTTCAAACAGGAAACATGAAATATTTTCGCAGCATCACAGATGGAAAAGCCGAAACGAAATTGAATAAGTACTATACGCTCGGGGGCTATAAATGGGGTTCGTTCGGCAGCGCTTTATACTGGGGAGGACTGTATTTAAGCAGTTATGGTTCGAATGACGGGGTCGTCACAGTCTCCAGCTCCCGCTTGCCTGGCGGAACAATCATCCGTGAAGGCGCCTGGAACCATACTACAATCCGTGAAGGCTCATATACTTTTTCGGTATTCAAACCGTACACAATGTCAGAGCAGACTGCCGGTTCAAACGCATTCTCGGCAGCCAGCATGACAGAACCAGTGTCTGAGACAAACCAGATTGTCAAAGGCGGCAAAGCGGATAAAGCCATCAAAGAAGACTTCGTGATCGAGGACGGAGCAGAAAGCTTCCAGATGGCATTCCTCAGTGAAAAGAAACTGAGTTCACTTAAACTGAAGGGACCAGATGGCCAGGAGTATAAGGCGGCAAAAGTTGAACAGGATACCGGTGAATTTTTTAAAGGTGCATGGGTCCATTCATTTAAAATCGATAAGCCAGAAGCAGGGAAATGGAAGGTAACGGGCCCAGCAGCGGCGTATATGCTGGTAGTCGGCATCGACAGTCCGCTTGTTGCTGAATTGAAAGACGCCAAGAATCAAAAGGTGAAGGCTTCATATAAAACAAAATGGATCAAATATGACCATGATGGCAAAAAGAAGCTAAAAGAAACCGGAAAAGGCTCGAAAGCTGGTAAAGTCCTCGACGGGGACCTAACGGAATCTGGGGTTTACAACCTGACGACAGATGTAACAGGTTTTGATGCTAAAGGAAAGCCATTTGAACGGACCATCATCGAATCCATCTATGTTGATGAAAATGGAAAGACCCACAGATAAAGGAGAAGGTGGCGGCTGGTGAAAACCAACTACTTCGTGTAAATGGTAGAAATGACGGAACGACTCGTTCGGACACCTGCATAAGGGTACATTGATTCCTGTAATGTGTCCTTATGAAAGAGAAAACCGGTGTATAAGGGTACATTGATCCCTGTAATGTGCCCTTATGAAAGTGAAAACCGAAGTATAAGGGTACATAGATCCGTGGAATGTGCCCTTATGAAAGAGAAAACCGGTGTATAAGGATACATAGATCCGTGGAATGTACTTTATGTAAGAGAAACGCCAAGCATAAGGGTGTATGTGTCTATAGACTGTCCTTATATAGCCATCTCCTATATAGCCTGTTCTGCCTATAATCCATCTGAGGTTGTAAGTCATATTTACTAATTTTTACATAAAAGATGGAGTAGCAGGGTCGCCGGACGATATAAAGGATAGGCAGAGTACGTACATCAGGAGGAGAGGTCATGCATGTTTTGGATTTGATTGCCAGGATTAACAATTGTGTCGAGGAACTGGATTTTGCTGCCGCAAGAATGTACATGGAAGAGAACATTGACATCCTGAACGAGAATCGCAGCCGTTTAAAATCAAATGCGCGAGAATTGCTTGAGTTTTTGACGAAGCGGATGGAGTCAGGGCAGCAGCCGCTCACCAGAAAAGACGTGGCAGTCATCAATGCAGTGAACAATTATGCTTCAAAATTTGACTTAAGGAGCTTGAAAGTGGTGATCAAGGACCACACGCTCTTGTTTATGCGGAATGATATTGAAGCCTATCTTAATATGGATGCGAGAATCATCCTTGAAGGGATGGGAGCCATCCCAAAGGCTGCAAGTTAAATAGAGTAAAAGGTTCAGATGCTGACGGCTTCTCGATAAGAGACCGTTTTTTTTTTTTTTTGAATGAAACATTCCTAACAAAACCCCCGTCTATTACTAAGCGGTAATATTTTCATCTGCCATATAACAGGATTTTGACAGAAAATAGCGAATATAGACTTATTGAAGTAAAAAAAGCAATGGGTCTACGTAGATAAATAGATTTTAGGGGGAAATTTCCGATGAGGAATCAGATGAATCCAACAGTTGATAGAATACTGGGGAATATTGATAAGGTTATGACAGGAAAGCGTAATGTAGCAGAGCTAAGCTTGATCGCGCTGCTTGCAGGCGGACATGTGCTGCTTGAGGACGTGCCGGGTGTCGGCAAGACGATGATGGTCCGCGCTCTGGCGAAGTCTGTAAGCGCTAAATTCAGGAGGATTCAGTTCACACCAGACCTGTTGCCTTCTGATGTAACAGGGGTATCGATTTACAACCCGAAAGAGATGGAATTTGAATTCAGGCCAGGACCAATCATGGGCAATATCATTCTCGCCGATGAAATCAACAGAACATCTCCAAAGACACAGTCGGCTCTGCTAGAAGGAATGGAAGAGCATAGTGTGACGGTTGACGGCGTAACCCATATACTTGGCAAGCCGTTCTTCGTCATGGCGACACAGAACCCGATTGATTATGAGGGTACATATCCACTGCCGGAAGCACAGCTTGACCGTTTCCTTTTAAAAATGAAAATGGGCTATCCTGCGATGGATGAAGAAATGGAAGTTTTGAACCGAGCGCAGCGTAACCTTCCGATTGAAGACTTGCAGCCTGTTGTATCACTTGAAGATCTGCGCGAACTGCAGCAAAGCATTAAAGAAGTGGTAGTAGATGAAACGATCAAGCGATACATTGTGGAGCTGGCCAGCCGGACTAGAGGCCATTCGAGTGTATACCTTGGTGTAAGCCCTCGTGGTTCTATTGCTTTGATGAAGGCTGCCCAGGCATATGCATTTATTTATGGAAGGGATTATGTCATTCCTGATGATGTCCAGTACCTTGCTCCATATGTATTCGCCCACAGGATCATTTTGAAATCGGAGGCCAGGTTCGAAGGGATCACAACTGAGGATGTCGTCAACAGGGTGTTGGCGAGGGTGCCTGTGCCGGTCCAAAGGCTCGTGAAGTAATATGAAGAAATTTTTCCAAAAGTTCAAAGAGGTTTGGAAACTGATCGTTTTACTGTTATTGATTCTAATTACCTTTTCATATGCCATGTTCCAGGGTGGCTTTGTCAGCTGGTTCCTGTTTTACAGCTTCTTGCCTTTCGCTCTGTACGCCCTTGGCCTTGCCTTTTATTCAATAAAGGATATCGAGGCCGAAAGGGTGTATACGAAGCAGGAATATAACGCTGGTGAGAAGTTCAAGGCAAGTGTCGTGCTGGACAGGAAAGTGTCATTCCCGCTTTTTTACGCAATTGCCGAGGAAGAGGTAGGAGATACACTTACGGGGAACAGGGATATTGAAAAAGCGAAAACGATGCTGTTTCCAGGATTCAACCGGGCATTCGGCTTTGACTATACCATTGAAAACCTTCCCCGGGGTGAACATTCCTTAGTGGGGATCAAGTTTAAAACGGGAGATCCGCTTGGATTGATTGAAAAAGAAAAGATCCTGCCGGTTGAAAATAAGATACTCGTGTACCCTGCTTATCAGGATATGATTTATAGGCCTGTAGCACATCATTTTGATCAGGGAATGACCGCTTCGAAGGAACGAGTCCAGCGGGATACATCCATGGCAATTGGTGTTCGAGAATACCAGCCGGGAGACCGTTTTTCATGGATCAACTGGAAGGCGACAGCTAGACGGAATGACATTATGACGAAGGAATTCGAACAGAGGCAGTCTCACGACGTGACGATTATAATGGATTGTGCCCCTGAGCAGCGCTTCGAGATAGTCGTTTCTTTCACCGCTTCCGTCATCAGGGCTATTTTACGAAAAGGTGCACAGGTCGGATTATTGACATTGAGTGCTGAACGGAAGGCGTTTCCGGCCCGTGGCGGTGAAGCCCAGCAGCAACAGCTTCTTTACCATCTGGCTAAAATCAGGGATGAGAGTCCGGTCCCGTTTAACCGGGTCCTTGAGACAGAGAGTTTTTTAGCGCAGCAGAACAATTCAATCATGATGATCACCGCCCAATTGACGAAAGAGTTGATCGAAAAGGCTTCTTTCTATAATCAACGGAATGGATCGGTGAGCATCTTCCTGATCAAGAATAGTCAGGAATCGCCGACAAATATGGAAAAGAACTTAAGGGCGTCAGCAAATGCGAGGGGAATCCATCTTGTGATGGTACACGACGGACATTTCTCGGAAGCCTTCTCGGAGGTGAATAGAGGTTGAGGATTGATAAAACCAAAAAAGACTTTGCCTTCTTTTTACTGTTTATTTTCAGCTTTTTGCTGCTTTGGGAATGGCTGCGGCCATTGAAGGAACTGACAGATACTGGACACTTAAGTGTATTTCTCGGTTTTGTATTCATCGCATTAATGATGTACTTTTTCAATATGCCGATCCTCCCTTCGGCTATCATAAAAATCATCATAATCCTGTATTCCGTTCACTTTATGTATTATGACGGAACCTTCTTCAGTCTGGAATGGTTCGGTCAGCTGGTCAATGAAGTGATCGCTAATTCATCGATTATCATGAATGCCGAATGGACTGAAATATCCAATGCATTCAGGACGTTATTGTTCTTTATCTTGCTTTGGCTGATGGCATACCTGATTCAATATTGGCTGATTAACAGAAAACAAATTTTTGTGTTTTTCTTCATGACGCTTGTTTACATCACTGTGCTGGATACGTTCTCTCCATATGAAGCGGACCTGGCAATTGTCCGGACAGTGATTGCGGGTTTTGCTGTAATGGGAATGCTGGCTTACTACAGGATTGCCGATAAGGAAGTAGTGAATAAGAACCTGAGAAGTGCGAAAAAGTGGATGGTTCCACTAATCGCCATGATTGTCCTGAGTGTAGGTGTTGGTTACGCGGCTCCAAAGGCTGATCCGATTTGGCCGGACCCTGTGCCATTTATCACCTCCTATAATCAAGACTCAGGCGATGGCAGCGGCGGGGTGAAAAAAGTCGGCTACGGAACGGATGATTCAGCACTTGGCGGACCGTTCATCGGAGACGACCGGGTCGTTTTCACTGCTGAAGCCGATGGACGTCATTACTGGCGGATTGAAACAAAAGACTTCTATACAGGTAAAGGATGGATTGCAGACAAGGGGACTGCCGTGCCAGTAGAATTTTTGCCTGAGCAGACCATCCCGATGGAGCCTTTTGAAGCTGAAGTCAAAACCGAACAGCGTACGAGCAAGGTTGTCCCAAAGATTGGTTATCCTCACCTTGTCTATCCTTTGGGTGTGACACAAGTTGAGGCATCTTCAGGCCGCTCAACCCTGCAATTCAGCCTTGATCCGACAACTGAAAAAATCACGTCCATCGCAGACGGGCAAGCAGGCTCAATTGGGCCATACTCGCTTACCTTTAACCATCCGGTGTACAGTGTAGAAAAGCTTAAGACAGCCGGACCTGAAGAACTGGCAGCAGAGTTTGCCTTTGTCTCGAAATACACACAGGTACCAGAAGGGCTTCCGGAGCGGGTAGTGAAGCTTGCTGAGGAGATAACAGAAGATAAGAAGACCTGGCTGGAAAAAGCACAGGCGATTGAAAAGTATTTCCGATCGAATGATTTTGTCTATGACCAAACGAATGTGGCAATCCCAGAGGATGATGAGGATTATGTCGATCAGTTCCTGTTTGAAACACAGCGAGGCTACTGCGATAATTTCTCGACTTCGATGGTCGTCATGATGCGTTCTGTTGGTATACCTGCCCGTTGGGTAAAGGGTTATACAGAAGGGGAATACATCGATACATTGGAGAATGGCCGCCGGCTTTATGAAGTCACAAATAATAATGCTCACTCATGGGTAGAGGGTTATTTCCCAGGTGTTGGCTGGGTACCATTTGAGCCAACGCAAGGCTTTACGAATAACGTTCAATTCGAGTATGACAATAAAGACGACTCACAAAATCAGACGGGGCAGGAAGAAGAGGAAGATACAACACCTGCTGCTCCGGTGAAGCCGGACCTCCCAGAAGAGCAGGCACCGGTTGACAAGCCAAAGGTCTCTTTTTCAGATGGCCTGAAAAATGCGGGGGCAATCCTGCAGAATAACTTCCAGAAAATCTTCCTCACATTACTTGTATTGGCCGTATTCGCTGCGATCATGTATAAACTGAGAGGAAGATGGCTTCCTATCATGTATATCCTTCTCTATAAATACACAAAGCAAAATAAGTACATGGAGAAAGCGTATATTGTCCTGTTGAAGCAGCTTGGAAGATACGGTATCAAGAGAGAGAATGGCCAGACACTGCGCGATTATGCCTACTATGTGGATTCGTTCTTCTCTACGAATGAGATGCGCTGGCTCACTGAAAAGTATGAAGAGTATCTTTATCGTGGCAATCAGGATGAAAACATGTGGCAGGATGCGAAAAAGTATTGGGAGTTCATGATTCGGAAAGTTAGTGCTTGACCGTTAAAATATTATACTGATACAATGTTTGCAACTATATAGAATCAACCTTCATATATCCTCGATAATATGGTTCGAAAGTATCTACCAAATCACCGGAAATGATTTGACTATGAAGGCAGGCTTCTTTTTTGTTCGTAACAGGCTGGAATCCTGCTTTCCTATTATTTTTGGAGGCAGGATTCTGGCTTTTTTTATTTAAAAAACGCGGGTGCAAACCATACTATTTACATAACCTTCTGCTTAAGGAAGTTCCGCGTTCCTATTTTATGATGAGGTGACTTTATGAAAACCGAGCTGCAAGACCAGGAAAAAATCATTGTATTAGACTTTGGCAGTCAGTATAACCAGTTGATCACAAGAAGGATCAGGGAGTTTGGCGTTTACAGCGAGCTTCATCCACATACGATTACGGCAGCGGAGATCAAGGAGATGAATCCAAAAGGAATCATTTTTTCCGGCGGCCCGAATTCTGTCTATGATGAAGGAGCGTTCCGTTGTGATGAGGAGATTTTTGAACTTGGCTTACCGATTCTAGGGATCTGCTACGGAATGCAGCTGATGACGATGCATTTCGGCGGGAAAGTCGAGAAGGCGAAGAACCGTGAATATGGGAAAGCGCTGCTGACACTTCATAACCAGAACAGATTATTTGAAGGAACACCGGGCGAACAGGTTGTCTGGATGAGCCATGGAGACCTTGTGACAATGTCACCTCCTGGCTTTTCGGTGGATGGCATCAATCCTTCCTGCCCAATTGCGGCCATGAGTGATGAGAGCCGCAAGCTTTATGCAGTCCAGTTCCATCCGGAAGTACGCCATTCCATCTATGGAAATGACCTTTTGAAAAATTTCGTATTCAAAGTTTGCGAATGCGAAGGAAATTGGTCGATGGAAAACTTTATCGAAATCGAAATAGAAAAAATCCGCCAGCAAGTCGGAGACAAGAAAGTTCTGTGTGCGCTTAGCGGGGGAGTGGATTCCTCGGTGGTCGCAGTCCTGATCCACAAAGCGATTGGCGACCAGCTGACTTGCATTTTCGTTGATCACGGTTTATTGAGGAAAGATGAAGCGGAAGGCGTTATGAAAAATTTAGCTGACGGCTTCAATATGAATGTCATCAAAGTCGATGCGAAGGACCGTTTCTTGAGCAAGCTGGAGGGAGTTTCAGACCCTGAGCAGAAGCGCAAGATCATTGGTAATGAGTTCATCTATGTATTTGACGATGAAGCAGAAAAGCTGGAAGGCATTGAGTTCCTGGCACAAGGAACATTGTATACCGATATCATTGAAAGCGGGACAGCTACAGCCCAGACCATCAAGTCGCATCATAATGTAGGCGGACTGCCTGAGGATATGCAGTTCAAATTGATTGAGCCATTGAATACATTATTCAAGGATGAAGTCCGTGCGCTTGGCACTGAACTTGGCATGCCGGAAGAAATCGTTTGGCGCCAGCCATTCCCTGGACCAGGCCTCGGTATCCGTGTCCTAGGAGCCATAACGGAAGAAAAGCTGGAGATTGTTCGCGAATCAGATGCTATCCTGCGGGATGAAATCAAGAAGGCAGGCCTGGACCGTGACATCTGGCAGTATTTTACCGTGCTGCCTGATATCCGCAGCGTGGGTGTCATGGGCGACGCCAGGACCTATGATTACACAATCGGAATCCGTGCAGTCACGTCCATCGACGGGATGACATCAGACTGGGCAAGGATCCCCTGGGATGTTCTAGAAGTCATCTCCACCAGGATTGTCAACGAAGTGGACCACATTAACCGCGTCGTTTATGATATAACCAGCAAACCGCCAGCAACCATTGAATGGGAATAAAACACGAACGATATTAAAAACGGACATGAAAATGTTCGTTTTTTTATTGACTCGGGGCAAAAGTCCTGATAGAATGAATCTGAACTTAATATTTTGTCATAATTCGTCGTATAATGTTGGGGATATGGCCCAAAAGTTTCTACCGAGCTACCGTAAATGGCTTGACTACGAGGTATAGAATTCATGGCTGGCAATCTATCAAGCTTTTAATCTATTGCCGCCATCATTTCTCCTATTGCCTTTAGTCAACGCCCGGTATCCCGAGGCGTTTTTCTTTTTGGCTGTATTTCCTGAAAACTATTCAGGGGGAAATGAAAAATGAAGAAGTATTTCGAGTTTGAGAAGCTTGGCACGAACTATCGCCGCGAATTCATCGGCGGGATGACAACGTTCCTTGCCATGGCGTACATCCTGATTGTTAATCCGAATATCCTCACTCTGGCTGACATACAGGATCTGCCGGATTCGTTGAGGATGGATGCCGGTGCTGTTTTTGTAGCGACAGCTCTTGCGGCAGCTGTAGGTTCCATCATCATGGGACTGATCGGTAAGTACCCGATCGCCCTTGCTCCGGGAATGGGTTTGAACGCATTCTTTGCTTACACAGTTGTTCTTAGCCACGGTGCTCCATGGCAGCACGCGCTTGCCGCAGTCTTCATCTCAAGTGTATTCTTCTTGCTCCTGACAATTTCAGGCTGGCGTGAAAAACTGATCAATGCCATCCCAGTTGAACTCAAGCATGCAGTTGGGGCAGGAATTGGGTTGTTCATCACATTCATTGGTTTGAAAAATGCAGGAATCATTGTCGATAATCCAGCAACACTTGTTGGATTGGGCGACTTGACAAATGCCAATACATTACTAGCGCTTTTTGGTTTATTAATTACGGTCATCATGCTGACAAGAGGCATTCACGGTGCTGTTTTCTTTGGAATCATCATAAGTGTTATTGTCGGAATGATTTTCAATCTTATTGATACGCCTGAAAAGGTAGTTGGGGCAGTACCAAGCGTAGCGCCAACATTTGGAGCAGTTTTTACAGCATTCGGTGATCCATCTTTCTATACATCAACCATGCTCGGGATTATCCTGACCTTCTTGTTCGTCGATTTCTTTGATAACGCAGGTACACTTGTGGCAGTTGCCAACCAGGCAGGTCTGATGAAAGAGAACAAGCTACCGCGCGCCGGCCGCGCATTGTTTGCAGACTCGATCGCTTCACTAGTTGGTTCCATCTTTGGTACGTCGACAACTACATCCTATATTGAATCATCTGCAGGTGTTGCATCAGGTGCCAGAAGCGGATTTGCTTCCCTGGTTACAGCAGGATTCTTCCTGTTATCGCTATTCTTTTTCCCGCTGCTTTCTGTAGTCACTTCGGCAGTGACGGCGCCGGCATTGATCATCGTCGGTGTGCTGATGGTTTCTTCACTGGGCAAGATTGAATGGGGTCGTTTTGAAATCGCAGTGCCATCATTCTTGACAATGATTGCGATGCCTTTGTCATCTAGCATTGCTACTGGGATCGCGGCAGGATTCATTTTTTATCCAATCACGATGCTCGTAAAAGGAAAGTCAAAAGATGTCCATCCAATTATGTATCTGTTTTTCGTGATTTTCGTTCTATACTTTGTGTTTCTAACAGAATAGCAGGGAGGTCCAGCGGCTGACGCTGGATCTTTTTTTGCCAAAAATTGAAGAGCTCCTGTCAAATACTTCGGATTGACTTATAAATCTTCGTTTTATACGATATTCCCATAGAACAAGCTGAAACGGGGATACAGCATGGATAAAATCGAAGTGAAAAAGGGTTTGAATAATAATGTCTTAATTGCTGACCATCCAACGTTCGGAGAAGTCATCCTGATTGGCAAGGGCATTGGCTTCAATCGGAAAAAGGGTGACAGCCTAGAAGAGGGTCAGGCAGAGAAGATGTTTGTCCTGAAGGATGAAAAGGAACAGGCAAACTACATTAAACTTTTGCCATTTGTTGAGAATGATCTGCATGAGGCCATCATTTCTTCTATTGAATTAATCAAAAAACGGACAGCGAGCCAACTGAACGAACACATCCATGTTGCCCTGACCGATCACTTAATGTTCGCGGTCAACAGGATTGCAAAAGGGATGGAATTCAAGAATCCATTTTTGGTGGAAACCAAGACACTGTATCCGACCGAATTTGAAATTGCGAAGGAAGTTGTACAGCTGATTAAAGAGAAGTCTGGTGTTGAACTTCCAGATGGGGAGATCGGCTTTGTTGCCCTCCATATTCATAGTGCCGTAATGAATCGCAATCTGTCTGATGTGAACAAACACTCACAACTTGTGACAAAACTGGTACAGATGATTGAGGAGAACCTGGATATCGTCATTGATAAAGAAGGCATTGACTATACAAGACTAGTCCGCCACATACGATTCACGATCGAAAGAGTCAATAATGGGGAAAAAGTAGAGGAACCAGAAAAATTTGCAGACCTCTTGAAAGAAGAATATCCTCTGTGTTACAATCTTTCGTGGAAACTCATTAAAGTGATGCAGCAGACCTTGAAAAAACAAGTATGCGATGCTGAAGCCGTGTATCTGACGATGCATCTGCAAAGGCTTCAGAAAAAAGTTAAATAGGCATTTATTTTTTACGTGTTACTGATTCGATCAGGCATGAGTAAAGAATGTAATTGAAATGGAGTTTTATGGGTAATATATCCGTATGCTTCTTTCCGCTACATCTTTCTCATGCCTTTTTTATTTGTTTTTTTATTGTTTGTAACCGCTTTAGGAGAAAAAATTACAGGAGGTCTTCCTATGTTAAAGAAAGCTTTTGGTGTTCTTCAAAAAGTAGGTAAAGCGCTGATGCTTCCAGTTGCACTATTGCCAGCTGCAGGTATTTTGCTTGCTCTTGGTGCTGCGCTTCGCAACCCTGCTTTGCTGGAGCTTGCTCCATTTTTAGATAACAGCGGCGTCGATATGGTAGCTGCTGTCATGCAAAAGGCCGGGGACGTTGTCTTCGGAAACCTTCCGCTCTTATTTGCGGTCGGTGTTGCCGTCGGTTTAGCTGGCGGTGAAGGTGTAGCCGGTCTTGCGGCAATCATCGGGTACCTGATCATGAATGTGACAATGGGTACAGTTCTTCAAATCACACCAGAGGATGTAAATGGACTTAACTATCAAAACATCCTGGGAATCCCAACCCTGCAAACGGGTGTATTCGGCGGTATCATCGTTGGTATAATAGCTGCCGCTCTTTACAATAAGTTCTTTGAAATTGAATTGCCATCCTATCTTGGGTTCTTCGCTGGTAAGCGTTTCGTGCCAATCATTACAGCGGGAACAGCCATTTTGCTTGGTTTAGCAATGCTTGTCATCTGGCCGCCAATCCAAAATGGCCTGAATGCATTCTCGCAAAACATGGTTCACGCCAACTTGACTTTATCTGCGTTCATCTTTGGAGTAGTTGAACGTTCATTGATTCCATTCGGATTGCACCATATTTTCTATTCACCATTCTGGTATGAATTCGGCCAATATACTACATTAGCTGGCGATGTTGTCCGCGGTGACCAGCGTATCTTCATGGCTCAGATTGGGGACAACGTACAAGACCTGACTGCTGGTACGTTCATGACTGGTAAATTCCCGTTCATGATGTTTGGCCTTCCAGCAGCAGCTTTAGCGATTTATCAAGAAGCACGTCCTGAAAGAAAAGCAGTCGTCGGCGGTTTGATGGTATCTGCAGCATTGACATCATTCCTGACAGGGATCACAGAACCACTTGAGTTCTCATTCCTGTTCGTAGCACCAGTACTATTTGGGGTTCACGCGATCTTTGCAGGTCTATCCTTTATGACGATGCACCTGTTAAATGTAAAAATCGGTATGACATTCTCCGGTGGTCTGATTGACTACATTCTGTTCGGTCTGATCAACCCTCAGACAAATGCATGGATTGTTATCCCTGTAGGTTTAGTGTTCGCGGTCATTTACTACTTCGGCTTCCGTTTCGCGATCCGTAAGTTTAACCTGATGACTCCAGGCCGTGAAGAAGTAGAAGAAGATGAGGTAGAAGGCTCAGCGAAAGGACAAACTAGCGACCTTCCATATGAAGTCCTTGAAGCAATGGGCGGAAAAGAAAATATCGCTCATCTTGATGCATGTATCACCAGACTTCGTGTATCAGTAAATGACATTAAGGATGTCGACAAAGACCGTTTGAAAAAGCTTGGTGCAGCTGGCGTACTTGAAGTCGGCAACAATATCCAGGCGATCTTCGGACCGCGTTCAGAGACAATCAAAGGTCAGATGAGAGACATCATGAATGGTAAAAGGCCTCGTCCGGTCGAAACGAACCAGGCAACAGAAGTTGAACAGCAAATCGAAGAAGTAAATCCAGAAGCGTTGCAAACGCACCATGACGCAGATGCAAGCGCTGATGTATTTGTTTCTCCTATTAAAGGAGAAATCTTGCCAATCACTGAAGTGCCTGACCAAGTCTTCTCAGGCAAGATGATGGGAGACGGTTTTGCGATCGTTCCTGCTGAGGGTACAGTTGTATCACCAGTAGACGGAAAGATCGTCAACCTGTTCCCGACAAAGCATGCGATTGGTATTCTGTCTGACTCTGGACGGGAAATCCTCATCCATGTTGGTATTGACACTGTTAATTTGAAAGGACAAGGGTTTGAAACACTTGTTTCTGAAAATGATACAGTCACCAAAGGACAGCCGTTATTGAAAGTGGACCTTGATTACATTAAGAAAAACGCAACATCCACTATCACTCCGATTGTTTTCACGAACCTTTCGGAAGGCGAGAGCATTGTCATTAATAAAAAGGGCAATGTAGATGTGAAAGACGAGGATATCATTAAGATTTCTAAATAAGCCATAATAGCTGCCGGTCTCCTGAATGGAGGCCGGCTGTTTTTATATAGAAGAAAAGGATCAATCGAAATGTTTCCCAATTATTTCAAGGATAAATCATGTTGACTCTGGGCATGTCCGGTGATAGTATATAGAAACAGTCGCGAACAGGTTAACAACATTTTCTAGATGTGAAAATTAATTTGAAATTAGTTGTTGACATTCAACGCTGTGATGTGATAAATTATTAAAGTCGCTTCTGAGCGGCGCGCATGACTTGCTCTTTGAAAACTAAACAAACAAGCGTCAACAAACAATAAATTATCATGACTTCTATTTATAGAAGAACATGAGCCAACGTTTTAACTTTATGAGCTAACTCATAACTCTTTCTTGGAGAGTTTGATCCTGGCTCAGGACGAACGCTGGCGGCGTGCCTAATACATGCAAGTCGAGCGGATCTTCATTAGCTTGCTTTTGAAGATCAGCGGCGGACGGGTGAGTAACACGTGGGCAACCTGCCTGTAAGACTGGGATAACTTCGGGAAACCGGAGCTAATACCGGATAATCCTTTCCCTCACATGAGGGAAAGCTGAAAGACGGTTTCGGCTGTCACTTACAGATGGGCCCGCGGCGCATTAGCTAGTTGGTGAGGTAACGGCTCACCAAGGCAACGATGCGTAGCCGACCTGAGAGGGTGATCGGCCACACTGGGACTGAGACACGGCCCAGACTCCTACGGGAGGCAGCAGTAGGGAATCTTCCGCAATGGACGAAAGTCTGACGGAGCAACGCCGCGTGAGCGATGAAGGCCTTCGGGTCGTAAAGCTCTGTTGTCAGGGAAGAACAAGTACCGGAGTAACTGCCGGTACCTTGACGGTACCTGACCAGAAAGCCACGGCTAACTACGTGCCAGCAGCCGCGGTAATACGTAGGTGGCAAGCGTTGTCCGGAATTATTGGGCGTAAAGCGCGCGCAGGCGGTTCCTTAAGTCTGATGTGAAAGCCCCCGGCTCAACCGGGGAGGGTCATTGGAAACTGGGGAACTTGAGTGCAGAAGAGGAGAGCGGAATTCCACGTGTAGCGGTGAAATGCGTAGAGATGTGGAGGAACACCAGTGGCGAAGGCGGCTCTCTGGTCTGTAACTGACGCTGAGGCGCGAAAGCGTGGGGAGCGAACAGGATTAGATACCCTGGTAGTCCACGCCGTAAACGATGAGTGCTAAGTGTTAGAGGGTTTCCGCCCTTTAGTGCTGCAGCAAACGCATTAAGCACTCCGCCTGGGGAGTACGGCCGCAAGGCTGAAACTCAAAGGAATTGACGGGGGCCCGCACAAGCGGTGGAGCATGTGGTTTAATTCGAAGCAACGCGAAGAACCTTACCAGGTCTTGACATCCTCTGACAACCCTAGAGATAGGGCGTTCCCCTTCGGGGGACAGAGTGACAGGTGGTGCATGGTTGTCGTCAGCTCGTGTCGTGAGATGTTGGGTTAAGTCCCGCAACGAGCGCAACCCTTGATCTTAGTTGCCAGCATTCAGTTGGGCACTCTAAGGTGACTGCCGGTGACAAACCGGAGGAAGGTGGGGATGACGTCAAATCATCATGCCCCTTATGACCTGGGCTACACACGTGCTACAATGGATGGAACAAAGGGCTGCAAAACCGCGAGGTCGAGCCAATCCCATAAATCCATTCTCAGTTCGGATTGCAGGCTGCAACTCGCCTGCATGAAGCCGGAATCGCTAGTAATCGCGGATCAGCATGCCGCGGTGAATACGTTCCCGGGCCTTGTACACACCGCCCGTCACACCACGAGAGTTTGTAACACCCGAAGTCGGTGGGGTAACCTTTTGGAGCCAGCCGCCTAAGGTGGGACAGATGATTGGGGTGAAGTCGTAACAAGGTAGCCGTATCGGAAGGTGCGGCTGGATCACCTCCTTTCTAAGGATATTGCCGTAATGGCAATCGGAATGCGAACCTTCTGGTTCGTACTGTTGACTAGCTTGTTTGTTTAGTTTTGAGGGAGCAATTCTCTCAAAGCTTTTTTGTTCCTTGAAAACTAGATAATCGTAAGTAAGAAGAACCAAGAAAAACCGAGTGATCGCCATTTTAGTTTTCTCTCTATTCAATTAGAGAAATGACCTTTTAGGTTAAGTTAGAAAGGGCGCACGGTGGATGCCTTGGCACTAGGAGCCGATGAAGGACGGGACTAACACCGATATGCTTCGGGGAGCTGTAAGTAAGCTTTGATCCGGAGATTTCCGAATGGGGAAACCCACTGTTCGTAATGGAACAGTATCTTTACCTGAATACATAGGGTATTGAAGGCAGACCCGGGGAACTGAAACATCTAAGTACCCGGAGGAAGAGAAAGCAAACGCGATTCCCTGAGTAGCGGCGAGCGAAACGGGACATAGCCCAAACCAAGAGGCTTGCCTCTTGGGGTTGTAGGACACTCTACATGGAGTTACAAAGGAACGGGGTAGATGAAGTGGTCTGGAAAGGCCCGTCAGAGAAGGTAAAAACCCTGTAGTTGAAACTTCGTTCCCTCCTGAGTGGATCCTGAGTACGGCGGGACACGAGAAATCCCGTCGGAAGCTGGGAGGACCATCTCCCAAGGCTAAATACTCCCTAGTGACCGATAGTGAACCAGTACCGTGAGGGAAAGGTGAAAAGCACCCCGGAAGGGGAGTGAAAGAGATCCTGAAACCGTGTGCCTACAAGTAGTCAGAGCCCGTTCATGGGTGATGGCGTGCCTTTTGTAGAATGAACCGGCGAGTTACGATTACATGCAAGGTTAAGTTGAGAAGACGGAGCCGCAGCGAAAGCGAGTCTGAATAGGGCGAATGAGTATGTGGTCGTAGACCCGAAACCAGGTGATCTACCCATGTCCAGGGTGAAGGTTGGGTAACACCAACTGGAGGCCCGAACCCACGCACGTTGAAAAGTGCGGGGATGAGGTGTGGGTAGCGGAGAAATTCCAATCGAACTTGGAGATAGCTGGTTCTCTCCGAAATAGCTTTAGGGCTAGCCTCACGTTGTAAGAGTCTTGGAGGTAGAGCACTGTTTGGACTAGGGGCCCTCATCG